>NZ_JZWV01001509.1 GCF_000966975.1 Streptomyces katrae
GGCGAGGATCCCGGGAAAGGTGAAGACCCTGGCAACGGTGAAGACCCTGGCAACGGTGAAGAGCCCGGCAATGGCGAGTATCCCGGCAGCGGTGAAGACCCCGGCAATGGCGAGGAGGATCGAAATGCTTCTGGGGCAGGCAGCGGCGAAGCCGGTCAGATGGACCGTAACGACCAGACCGTGACGGACGTCGGTTTCACGGGCGACGGACAGCGCGATTCCGGCCCGGATGGCGCGTTGGCGAAGACCGGGTCCGATGCCGCGACCCGTTGGACGCTGGGTGCCGGCGGTACCGCCCTTGCTCTGGGGGCGGCCTTGGTTGCTGGCACGGGCCGGCATCGTCGCCGCCGGTCCTCTGAGCCCGCGTAGCCTAGGCGGCCACCCTGGTCGAGTGGGCCAAGTGCTCACCGGCGCTATGCAAGTGGCGTCGCGGGATAAGGGTTCGGCTGGTCCGCATAGGAGATCAGCCCCTGCTTGGGGTTGCCGTAGCGGCTCCTACCCGCGCAGCAGCCCACACCGGGGATGGGTCGCCCTTTCCCCGGCCGGCCGGAACCCGTGGGTGCCGGTGACGGTGCTACTCGGAACCGACGGTCCTCAGCAGTATCTGCGGATGACCTGCCGGGTCCTCGACTCCACTCAGCCTCTGGTGCCGCCGCTTTGGGGCACCCGACTGGGTATGTGTGGCCAACCGGCCGACTGCGGGCTGACGGTATCCGCTGCTGACCTGACTCAGGTCCCCGTCGGAGTCGGTGTCCGAGGCCGGAGTACGCCGGGCACCGGCAGGTCAGAGC
>NZ_JZWV01001510.1 GCF_000966975.1 Streptomyces katrae
GTCAGAGCCTTTACCTCAGGCGGTCAGAAGCCCGGTCGGCGTAGCTCCACAAAGAGATGGAGGCAGCTGTCCGTCCTCAGAGAGGAGAGTGAAGGGCTTGGCGCATCGGCGGGCGCTATCGCACAGGGACCCTGCCCTGTGCTGATCGACCGTCGATGTGGAGACCGCGAGCTGTCTCCTTTTGCTCCGGCAGGGTGGCGAAGCGCCGGCCGGAGGTCAGCTGTCGGCTCTGAGGGCGTCCAGGTGTCGTCGCAGTACCTGTCGGAGCCGCTTGGGCGGATAGCGATTCGGCAGCAGCGTTGCCTGGAGAGTGAGCCCGTCGAGGAGGGCGGCCAGTCGCGTGCTTTCCAGTTCGATGTCCAAGCCGCCTGGTAGCCCGCCGGCACACCGGGCTTCGTGCAGCACGCGCGAGATCAAGTTGTGCAGGTTGGCCCGCATTCCCATGGCGCAGGGCCGCAGTTCGGGGCGGGTGAGTGTTGCGGTGATGAAGGCGAGCCAGAGTGCGGACTCCTGGCGGCGGTCCTCGTCCATGGGGAGGAACTCGGCCAGGAGCTCTTCTGTGGCGGCCCGGCGGTCGGTGCCGCTGCTGGGAGTCAGGAGCCGTTCGGTGTGGCTGCGGATGCGGTCGCCGATGTACCGGCTCAGCTCCCTCATCGCGAAGGTCATCAACTCGTCGTGGGCGGCGAAGTAGTGGCGGACCGAGCCGACGGCGAGTCCGGCTTCCTCGGCGACGTTGCGCAGCGACGCGTGCTCCAGCCCCTGGCGGGCGGCGACGGACAGGACGGCCTGCGCCACTGCCCTGCGACGGGCCACAGGATCGACTTGCCATAGAGATGGGTGGTATCGCATGAACCCCTGGCTGCTCGCCGCGATCATCGCCGTGGTCGTGATCGCGATCGTGATCAAACGGATGATCGGTGAACCGGTTAACGCGAAGGACCTCTTCGCGGCCCCTGTGATCTTGACCGTGATCGGCATCTCGTCCCTCATCAAGAAGGCGGATCTGACCGGCAGCGACCTCACCTGGGTCATCACGGGCGCCGTCCTGGGTACGGCCCTCGGCGGACTTCGCGGCGCCACCGTTCAGCTCATCGACAAGGGAGGTGTCCTGTGGCAGCGATACACCGGCCGCACCTTCCTCGCCTTGATCGGCGCCCTGGCGGTCACGGCCGGGTTCAATGTCCTGGCGGTGAAGATGGGCATGCACGAGAACGCACGTCCCCTCCAGCTCTCCATCGGCGTGAGCTTCCTCGGCGAGTCCCTCGTGGTCGGCTGCCGCGGCATGACCTCGGGAATCCCTTTCGCCCCGGCACGTACTCGCTGACTGGTTGTACTTCGTGGGCTCTGGCACAACTTCCGTGAAGTCGGGCCGATCCTCGATGTTCGGGGTCGGCGATCCCAGTGAACTGGCAGGTCGGCGGCTTACCCAGAGGCGGGCGCGAGCCCGGTCGGCGTGGTTTCACGGAAACTGAGCCAGAGCCGGTTCTCGTGAACCAAGCCAGTGGGCGGATGGCTGCTGCGTGGAGGGGCCGGCGGGTGTACGGGGCGGACCTGGACGACCCGGGCCCGGTGCCGGGGCACTCCTACGTGAAGCTGGTGGGCGGCCCGCTGGACGGGCGGCTGCTCGACGTGACCGGCTGGAGTTCGCTGGAACTCGCGGACGGTGCCCTGCTGTTGTCTGAGCTGGGGGCGTTCGGGCCGGGTGGCCGCTGCGCGTACGAGCCGGCCGACGCCGATGGCGTCTACCCCACCTGGTTCGGGTGGCGGGGCGACGTCCCGTAACTGCGGGTGGGCCAGACCGTCTCTTTCGGATCTTGCCTCGCCCGCGCCGCCAGGCACCGCACCTCGCTGCGTTACCGGAAAGCTCAAGTACGTCCAGCAATCGGGTATTCCTCCGCCTTGCGATGCGCGGCACCGGACCACGCGGGCTTAACCGGCAAGACGACTTGGCGCTCTCGGTAGAAGACCAGCGCGGCGGCACCAAGAACTGAAGCGCCCCTCCCAGCCCGCCTCGTGCTGCGGCTATGGGTGACCGGGTCAACCGGTGATCGTTACACCGACTATGACTTCTCGTATGCAACGTGCCGCTATGACGGTCACTCTGCTGACGGCCGTTCTGGCTGTCGCCGCCCCCGCCACCACCGCTGCCGCCACCGACTGCCGGGGAACGAAGGGGTGCATGAACAAGAGCATGGCCAACGGCAAGGCCTCCTTCTACAAGGGCGGCATGGCCTTCATGGACGGCAACCAGGCAGGAGTCAAGGGTTTCCAGACGGGCCTCAACAAGGGACAGAACCAGTTCCAGAAGCAGATGGGCCCGAAGAGGGGCGGGGGCGGGGGCGGCGGTATGCCAGGCATGCCGCCGGGCATGCCTGGCAGGTAACCAGCCGCCCCAGGCGTGAGCGGGTCGACTCCGGCGGCTGGACGTCGCGGCCGACTACGGCGGCACCAACCTGTCCGGACAACACACCGAGGGGCGGTGGCGGGGGCGGTTAGGG
>NZ_JZWV01001511.1 GCF_000966975.1 Streptomyces katrae
CCGAATAGGCGTCACCTCGGCCTCCCCACCCCCGCCCCCGTCCCCGCCCCGCGACGCCCGAGCCGCCCGTACGCTGCTCTCCAGCGCCGCCATCAGGTCGATCACCTGCCCGCCCGCCGGCTGCACCACCGCCTCCGACGGCTCGAACGCACCCCCCGCCTTCGCCGCGATCATCGCCTCCACGGCCTCCCGGTAGTCGTCGTGCAAGGACGACATCTCCACCTCCCCCAACGTCGCCATCAGCGCGTCCGCCAGATCCAGCTCCGCCTCCCGCACCGAGACCGACGCCTCCGGCGCCACCCCCTCCGGCACCCGGATCTCGTCGGGCCACAGCAGCCCGTGCATGGCGATGACGTCGTCGACGACCCGCAGCATCCCCAGCCGTTCCCGCCCCCGCAGCGCGAACTTGGCGATGGCCACCTTCCGGCTCCGCTTCAGCGCCTCCCTCAGCAGGGTGTACGGCTTCGCCGCCGTGGCCCCGTTCGCCGCCAGGTAATAGGCGGAATCCATCTGCAGCGGATCGATCTCATCGGCCGGCACGAACGAAACGATCTCGATCGTCTTCGCCGTGGCGATCGGCAGCTGCGCCAGGTCCTCGTCCGTGATCGGCACGATCGACCCGTCCGCCTCCTCGTACCCCTTGCCGATCTCGTCCGAGGGCACCTCCTCCCCGTCCAGCTCGCACACCTTGCGGTAGCGGACGCGTCCGCCGTCCGTCACGTGGATCTGGCGGAAGGAGATGGAATGGCTCTCGGTGGCGTTCACGAGCTTGATCGGGATGCTGACCAGGCCGAAGGAGATCGCCCCGTTCCAAATGGATCGCACGGTTCCTCCAGATTCGCCTGATTCATGGCAGTCTCATCGTATGACGCCGATCACATCAGTGGAGGGGCGTCGCATCGCGCTCAGCAACCTGGACAAGGTCCTGTACCCGCGGACCGGCTTCACGAAGGGCGAGGTGCTGCACTACTACGCCACCATCGCGCCTGCCCTCCTCGCGCACATCCATGACCGCCCGGTGTCGTTCCTTCGCTATCCGGACGGCCCCGACGGCCAGCTGTTCTTCACCAAGAACCCGCCGCCCGGCACCCCCGCCTGGGTGAAGACCGCCCCCGTGCCCCGCTCGGAGGACCCCGGGGCCGAACAGGTGCTCGTGTCCGACATGCCGGCCCTCATCTGGGCCGCCAACCTGGTGGTCGAGTTCCACGTCCACCAGTGGCCCGCCTCCACCCCCGCCGTGGCCGACCGCCTCGTCCTCGACCTGGACCCCGGCCCGCCCGCGACCGTCGTCGAGTGCTGCGCCGTCGCCCTCTGGCTGCGCGACCGCCTCGCCGCCGACGGGCTGCACGCGTACGCCAAGACCTCCGGCTCCAAGGGCCTGCACCTGTCCGTCGCCGTGGAGCCGGCCCCGTCCGCCCGGGTGTCCGCGTACGCCAAGCGCCTCGCCCAGGAGGCGGAGGCCGCCCTGCCCGATCTGGTCGTGCACCGCATGGCCAAGGCCCTGCGCCCCGGCAAGGTCTTCGTCGACCACAGCCAGAACGCCGCCGCCAAGACCACCGCCGCCCCCTACACCCTGCGCGCGCGGGCCCTGCCGACCGCCTCCGCCCCCGTCACCTGGGCCGAGCTGAGGTCCTGCAAGGACCCCTCCGACCTGCTGTTCCTCGCCGACGACATCCCGCCCCGCCTCGAACGCGACGGAGACCTCCTGGCCCCCCTCCTCGACCCGGCGCAGGCCGGGACGCTGCCCGGGAACCCCCGATGACACCGCCCGCCGTGCGCGTGGCCCTGGCCGCCTCCGTGCGCACGCTCCCGCGCGGCCCGGGCCTGGCCTACGAGCCGAAGTTCGACGGCCACCGCATGGTCGTCCTCCGCACGGCGGAGGGCGTCGTCCTCCAGGCCCGTAGCGGCCGCACCGTGACCGCCGCCTTCCCCGACCTGGAGGCGGCCGCGCGACAGCTGCCCGCCGGAACCGTCCTGGACGGGGAGGTGGTGGTCTGGCACGCCGGCCGTACGGACTTCGCCCTGGTCCAGCGCCGCGCCGCGGCCACCCCGGCCCGCGCCGCCGCCCTGGCGCGCACGCTCCCCGCCTCGTACGCGGCCTTCGACGTCCTGGAACTGTCCGGCCTCGACGTACGCGCCCAGCCCTACGAACGCCGCCGCGCCCTCCTGGTCGACCTCCTCGTCCCCCTCGGCCCGCCCCTCCAGCCGGTGCCGATGACCACCGACCCGGACCTGGCCGAGACCTGGTACGAGACCCTGCCCGCGAGCGGCATCGAGGGGCTGGTCGTCAAACGCCTGGACCAGCCCTACCCGTCCGGCCGCCGGGCCTGGCGCAAGCTCCGCCACACCAACGTCCGGGACGCGGCGGTGATCGGCTACACGGGCACCGCGCGCCGCCCGCTCGCCCTGGTCCTCGTCCTCCCCGGGGAGGACGAGGACCAGGG
>NZ_JZWV01001512.1 GCF_000966975.1 Streptomyces katrae
CCTCCCCGGGGAGGACGAGGACACCCCCCTGGTGTCGAGCCCCCTGCCGCCGGCCCTCCGCGCGGACCTCGCGGCGGCCCTGCGCACGGCGCCGCCACCGCCCCCGAAGCTGCCGACGGTCACGGCGATCGGCCTGGGCGACACCCCCTACACCCCCCTGGACCCGCCCCTCACGGCGGAGGTCCGCCACGCCTCGACCCGCCACCCCCCGCCCGAGGTGCTCCGCCTCAGGACAGACCTCTGACCCGCGCGGCGGGCGCGGGTCAGAGGTCCGTCGGGGTCCTTCCGGGAGGGCTCTCAGGCGTGCGCCCCACGGCCCGCGTCGGGCGGGGCCCCGGGCTGCGGGTGCGGTCCCGGCCCGGTCACCCGCTTGTACCCGGACTCCCGCTCGGCCCGTACCTCGTCGGGGTGGGCGGAGGTGGTGGATCCGAAGTTCCCGTACCCCTGCATCTCGTGCGGCCGCAGGCCGCCCTCGGGGATCTCCACCTGGTCCCTTTCCTCCCGGACCTCGTGGACGGGACCCCCGTCGGGCAGGTGCGGCTGGCTCTCGGGGGTGGGCGGCGGCGGCTCCTTGGCCCGCACCCGCTGCCCCAGCTTGAACCCGGCGAGCAGGAAGCCGGCCACGACGATTCCGACGATGAAGAACCACGCGCTGCGGGAGAGGGTCGCGTCCACGCTCAGGATCATGTCCATGAATCCCTTTTTCCCGTTTTCGCACCCTTTTCACGCGGCCGGCCCAAGAATCATGGACGCCCCCTTCCTCCTCGCCCCTACCTCAGGGGGCCATCCGAATCCCGCAGCCCCCGGGCGTCCCTCCCCCCGAGCACCCCCAGGATCTCCGCGCAGATCGCCAGCGCCGTCTCGGCCGGGGTCTTCGCCCCCAGGTCCAGCCCGATCGGC
>NZ_JZWV01001513.1 GCF_000966975.1 Streptomyces katrae
CCCCAAGGTCCAGCCCGATCGGCCCGTGCACCCGCGCCAGCTCGGCCTCGCCCACCCCGGCCGCGAGCAGCCCCTCCCGCCGCCGCGCGGTGGTCCGCCGCGACCCGAGCGCACCGACATAGGGAATCCCCAACGCCAGCGCGGTCCTCAAACTGGGCACGTCGAAATCCGGCTCATGGCTGAGCAGCACCAGGCAAGCGGCGTCCCGGTGCTGGACCAGCACCTTCTCCGCCTCCCCGGCGCTCCCGACCGTCACCGACTCCCACCCCAGCAGAGCGGCCTGCGCCCCGATCACCTCGGCCAGCTCGCCGGCCCCGCCGATCACCACGTACGGGGCCGACGGGTACGCCTCCACGAGCACCAGCCCGGACCCCCCGTACAGCGCGTCCCGCCCCGGCCGCCGCGTCCCGAGCAGCTCCCCGGCCCGCCGCGCGGCGTCGTCGGCCGGCAGGCCCCCGGCCCGCACGACCTCGCTCACGGCGGCGTCCGCCCCCTCGTTCAGCCGGGTCACGAGAGCCACCCCGGCCCCCGTCCCGAGCAGCTCCCACCACTCGGCGGGGATCGTGGACAACGGCTGCAGCAGCACCTCGGCCTGCCCGCCGCACGTCAGCTTCGCCTCGGTCGCCTCCCCGGCCCCGACCGACACCTCGCACACCCGCGCACCGCCCCCGGCCCCGATGGCCCCGGCCTCGGCCACGAGCTCGGCATCGAACACCCCGCGGTACAGCGCCCCGGCGCACTCGCCCCGCGCGTCCACGAGCACGGCCCCGGCGGGATCCCGGGGCCCGAACCCCTGCTCGGTCACCGGCCGGGCCAGAAACGCCACCCGCCCCTCGGCCACCCACTGCCGCGCCGTCTCAGCCAGCTCACGCATCTCGTCGCCCCATCCTCTATGCGCCATCACGCCACAAAGCACCAGGTCAACGGCACAAAGCGGCCTCAAATCCACCCTACGCACCCCAGGACCCCCCACCACCCCCCGAACACACAGACCCTGCCCCACCCCCTCGTACGGTCCACCGGAACGCCCCCCGCCGCGACACCGCTACGGCCCCACCCGCGCCCTCCCGGCCGACGACGGCGTGCCGCAAG
>NZ_JZWV01000211.1 GCF_000966975.1 Streptomyces katrae
GGGCGGGGGTGCGCTGGCGGGGGACGGCCGGGAGGGGGAGGGAGGACAGCCGGGTCCGCAGGTCCGTCTGGCGGGACGTGGCGCGGACGGCGTCGTCGTGGGTCCATGCCAGTTCGCGGGAGAGGACCTGCGCCTCCGCGGGGTCGGCCGTGGCGTTCAGCCGGGCGGTCAGGGTCCGCAGGGCCTCCTCCACGGCGGCCCGCTGCTCGGTGGCCGCGGACAGGGACAGCAGGGTCCGCAGCTCCTGCGCGCCCTCCGGCCGGGCGTCCCAGGCGGCGACGGCGGCGGCCCGCAGGGCCGACGCGTACGCCGCCTCCTGCGCGGCGGCCCCCGGCGCTCCCGGGAGGTCCAGCAGGAGGGACTCCAGCAGGTCCCACGGGGGTACGGCGGCTCCGTCGAGGCAGGCCCGCATCCCCTCCGGGTCCCGCCGCAGGAACTCCCCGTACCAGCCTGCCCCGGGGTCCAGTCTCCGTGTCAACTCATGCAGGTATCGGGTGAGTTGACCGATCACGAGCGCAGTCGGCGTCTCCATCCCCGCATTGCACCGCACCAGCGTTACGGGCGCGCTACGGGAGTCTCAAACCTTGACGGCGAGCCCGCGTCCGCCGGAGTGGAGCAGGCGGCGGCCAGCAGGCCGGCCGCGAGTACGGCGCCGAGGAGCGCGAGACCGAGCCGCTTGGACGAGTTCCTGGTCGACACGCCTCCACCCCTGCCCCGGACCGGGCCGCCCCGATCAGCCATTGCGCCGTCCGGCCGCCGGAGACGACCCCGGAGGGGCCTCGGCCGTCAGGCGGGGACCAGCGCGCAGCGGCGTACGACCTCGTCCAGCGAGAGGCCGAGCGCCTCGGCGAGGGCGGCCACCGTGAAGAAGGCGGGGGTGGGCGCCCGGCCCGTCTCGATCTTGCGCAGGGTCTCGGGCGAGAGACCGGCGCCGGCCGCGACCTCGACCATGCTGCGGCCGCCGCGCGCCTCGCGCAGGAGTGCGCCCAGCCGCTCGCCGCGCTCGCGCTCTTCGGGGGTCAGGGGGGTTCGCACCATGGGTCCATCATACCCGGCAGGCCGATAACTATCCCGTTAAACTTATACCGGTATAGTTATCGGCATGGTGCATGTGAAGACGGATGAAGCGATCGACGAGATGCGTGCCGCGGGCCGGGTGGTCGCGCACGCCCTGACGGCCGTACGGGAGGCCGCCCGGGTGGGCGTGTCCCTCCTGGAGCTGGACGCGGTGGCCCGGGCGGTCCTGCGCGAGGCGCGGGCCACCTCCCCCTTCCTCGGCTACCGCCCGCACTTCGCGCCGGTGCCCTTCCCCGCGGTGGTCTGCGCCTCCGTGAACGACGCGATCGTGCACGGCATCCCCGACGGCTACCGGCTCCGCGACGGCGACCTGGTCAGCATCGACTGCGGGGCCAGGCTGCGCGGCTGGTGCGGGGACGCGGCGGTGAGCTTCACCGTCGGCCGGGCGCGCCCCGCCGACCTGCGGCTGATCGCCACCGCCGAGGCGGCCCTGGCGGCCGGCATCGCGGCCGCCGTACCCGGCAACCGGATCGGCGACATCGCGCACGCGGTCGGCAGCGTCTGCCGCGCCGCCGGCTACGGCATCCCGGAGGGCTTCGGCGGGCACGGCGTGGGCCGGAGCATGCACGAGGACCCGGGCGTCCCCAACGAGGGGCCGCCGGGGCGCGGCATGAGGCTGCGCCCCGGCATGGTCCTGGCGATCGAGCCGATGCTGATCGCGGGCGGCGGGGACGACTACGTCTGCGACCCCGACGGCTGGACCCTGCGCACCACCGACGGCTCCCGCGCCGCGCACGTGGAGCACACGGTCGCGATCACCGCCGGCGGTCCCAGGATCCTGACCGCCCTGTAGGGGTCGGACAGGCCCTACGGCCTCCCCTGCGGGTGGACGACCATCGCCGAGCCCCCGCCCCGCCGGGTGGTCTCGGCGGCGGCCAGCCAGCGGCCGTCGGGGAGGCGCTGGACGCCGGTGGCGGCGCCGATCTCCGGGTTCTGCCGGAAGGCCTGTCCCAGGCCCTCCAGCTCGGCGCGCAGCGGGCTGTTCCACAGGGCGGGTTCCAGCTCGGTCGTCGTCTGGTTGCGCTGGCTGGCGCGCGGCGCCTTGATCGCGTCGACCAGCGGCAGGCCCCGGTCCAGATGGCCGAGCAGGGTCTGCAGGACGGTGGTGATGATGGTCGCCCCGCCCGGGGAGCCGACGGCGAGGACAGGGCGGCCGTGGTCGAGGACGATGGTCGGGGACATGGACGAGCGCGGCCGCTTGCCCGGGCCGGGCAGGTTCGGGTCCGGGACGCCGGGGGCGGCCGGGGCGAAGGAGAAGTCGGTCAGCTCGTTGTTGAGCAGGAAGCCGCGTCCCGGGACCGTGATGGCGCTGCCGCCCGTGGACTCGATGGTCAGGGTGTACGAGACCACGTTGCCCCAGCGGTCGGCGACCGTCAGGTGCGTGGTGTTCTCCCCCTCGTACGTGGTCGGGGCGGCCTGCCCGGTGCCGCCGCAGGGGGCCGGGTGGCGCGGGTCGCCGGGGGCCAGCGGGCTGGTCAGGGCCTTGTCCGGCGTGATGAGGCAGCCGCGCGAGTCGGCGTACCGCTGCGAGAGCAGCTCGCGGGTCGGGACGGACTGGGCGGCCGGGTCGCCGACCCAGCGGCCCCGGTCGGCGAAGGAGATCCGGGAGGCCTCGATGAACCGGTGCAGGTACTGGGCTTCGGACAGCTTCGACAGGTCGGTGCGTTCGAGGATGTTCAGCGCCTCGCCGACCGTGGTGCCGCCGGAGGAGGAGGGCGCCATGCTGTAGACGTCCAGGCCCCGGTACTCCACCCGGGTCGGGGCCTGCCGCTTGGTCCCGTACGCACTCAGGTCGGCGGCGGTCAGGTCGCCGGAGCGGACCTTGCGGGTGGCGGCCGGGTCGACGGGGGGCTGGCGGACGGCCTTGACGATGTCGTCGGCGATCGGTCCCCGGTAGAGCGCGCCGGTGCCCTTGCGGGCGAGTTCGGCGTAGGTGGCCGCGAGGTCGGGGTTCTTGAACGTGGATCCGACGACCGGGAGTTGTCCGCCGGGCAGGAACAGCTTGCGGGTGTCAGGGAAGTCCTTGAACCGGCCCTGGTTGGCCTCGGTCTGGGCCCGGAAGGTGGCGTCGACGGTGAAGCCGTCGCGGGCCAGTTTCTCGGCGGGCCGCAGGAGTTGGGACAGCGGACGGGTGCCCCAGGCGTCGAGGGCGGTCTTCCAGGTGGCCGGGGTGCCGGGGACGCCGACGCTGCGCCCGCTGGTCTGGCCCTCTTCGAAGGGGATGGGGGCGCCGTTCTCCTGGAACAGGGTCTCGGTGGCCGTGGCGGGCGCGGTCTCGCGGCCGTCGATGGTCTGCACCCGGTGGGAGGCCGCGTCGTAGTAGACGAGGTACCCGCCGCCGCCGATGCCGGCCGAGTACGGTTCGGTGACGCCGAGCGCGGCGGCGGTGGCGACCGCCGCGTCCACGGCGTTGCCCCCGGCCCGCAGGACGGCGATCCCGGCCGCCGAGGCGTCGGCGTCGACGCTGGCGACGGCTCCTCCGTAGCCGACGGCCACGGGCACCTTGGCCGGGGCGGACTCCGGCGGGGGCGAGGGCGGGGCGGCGGCTCCGGTGGAGACGAGCGCCCCGGCGAGGGCTGCGAACGCTAACTGACGTGCTGCGGAAGCGCGCATCCGGTTCCTCCAGTCGACTGCCTGTCAGACCTTGGACGGGCAGCCTAGCTTCGCCGCACCCCCCGCGTCATGGAAGCGGTCCGGCGGCTACCATCCGCCGCATGAACGATGACGTGCGCAACATCGTGCTCGGGGTGGTGGCGACCGCCATCAGCGGTGGCTCCGGCTGGTTCACCCGTACGTACCTGTGGCGCCGGGCGCTGCGCCGCAAGCAGGCCTTCTTCGGGCTGCCGACCGGCTCGGACTGCCTGTTCGTGGTCAACCGGCAGATGGGCGGCACGGAGTCCTCGCTGCACCGCAATGACGCCTTCGCGCTGCTGGAGATATCCGCCCTGATAAAGGACTGCGGTGCCACGGTGCAGATCGTCACGCACGAGGCCCGCCAGGGTTTCGGCGAGCGCGCGGAGTTCTGCGTCGGCGGTCCGGCGTCCAACTCGCGTACGGTGGCGCACCTGCACTCGATGCTGCCGGGGGTCCGGGTCGACCTCTCGGCCGAGGCCGGACCGGACCGCGGGGCGATCACCATCGGCGGCGAGGCGTACCGCTGGGAGCCGGGACTCGTCGAGTACGTGTTGCTGGCGCGGCTGACGAGTGGCCAGGGGTCGCGGCCGGTGTTCCTGCTGTCGGGGCAGACCGCCATCAGCAACCTGGCCGCCGCCCGCTATCTGGCCCGCCACCACGAGAAGCTGGCCCGCACCTACCGCGGGGCGTCCTTCTGCCTGGTGCTGAAGGTGGTCAACTCCGAGGCGTACGGCCCCGATGTGACGGAGCTGGTCAGCGATGTCACCGCCGCGGCCCGGACACCCGCAGTGGCAGCCGCGTGATCCCGTTGATGAAGTTGGAGACCAGCCGCCGGGGTTCGGCGGTCAGTTCGGGCGCGGGCATCGCCGTACGCCACTCCTCGTAGAGGGTGCGCAGCTGGAGCCGGGCGAAGTGGGCGCCGAGGCAGACGTGCGGGCCGTCACCGAAGGAGACGTGCGGGTTCGGGGCGCGGCCGAGATCGAGGCGGTGCGGGTCGGTGAAGACGCGTTCGTCGTGGTTGGCGGAGGCGTGGAAGACGACCACCTTGTCCCCGGCGCGGATCCGGGTCCCGGCGAGTTCGGTGTCACGGGCGGCGGTGCGGCGGAAGCTGAGCACCGGCGGGTGGACGCGCAGGAGTTCCTCGACGGCCCGGTCGGCGGGGGCGGTGCCGTCGGCGAGGGTGCGGTAGGCGTCGGGGTCGCGGGCCAGGGCGAGAAGGCCGCCGGGGGCGGCGCTGCGTACGGTGTCGTTTCCGGCGACGGTCAGCAGGAAGAAGAACATCTCCAGTTCGGCGGGGTCCAGCCCGCCCTGGGCGAGGGCGGTCATCACGTCGTCGGCGGGGTGCGCGCGCTTGTACGCGGCGAGTTCCCGGGCGTAGTCGAACATCTCGCCGAGGAGGGCCGGTGAGCGCGGGTTGAGCGGTTTGCCGTCGGGGCCGAGGAGGGGGGCGGGGGCGTCTTCGGGGTCCTGGTAGCCGATGACCCGTACGGTCCACTCCAGCAGCAGTCCCCGGTCGGCGGCCGGGACCCCGAGCAGGTCCGTCAGGTTGAGCAGGGCGTACTCGTCGGTGACGGTGCGGACCAGGTCGGCGGCGCCGTCCTCGGCGCCGTCCCGGGCGGCGGCCAGGAGCGTACGGGCACGCTCGCGGGCGCGGCCGGCGAAGGCGTCGACCCGGGCGGGGGTGAACGCGCGGGAGACCAGGCGGCGCAGCCGGCCGTGCTCCGGAGGATCCTGGTTGAGCATGGTGCGCCGCAGGAAGGGCAGGTCGGCGGGGTCGGGGTCGCGGATCTGGGTGGCGCCGAGCCAGGAGGAGTACGCGGTGTGGTCGCGCAGGACGCGGACGACGTCAGCGTGCCGGGTGACGGCCCAGAACCCGGGCCCGGCGGGCCACCCCTGCACCTCGGGCTCCTCCTGCCAGGCCACCGGGTACCGCTCGCGCAGTACCCGGTAGCGCTCGTGCGGGACGCCCGCGGCGTAGAGGCGCGGGTCGAACACGTCGGGCACGCCGGGCAGTCGAGCGGCGACGGGGACGGGAAGGGGAACGGGAACGGGAACGGGAACGGGAACGGCGGGATCGGGTGCGGCGGGTTCCATGGTCCACAAGGTGACCGCACCCGCGGCTCGGCCGCAAGGGAGCGACGCCCCTCCCACACCGGCCCGACCGAGCGGCCCCGACCCCTCAGTGCCCCGCGTCGCAGCGGGCCGGGGGGAGGGTGGTGTCGGTGCCGCGCAGGGCCACCTCGTACAGGGGGTCCACCGTGGACAGGGCGGTGCACACCAGCTGGCGGCGGCCCAGCGGGTCGAGGCCGGCGACGGGGAAGGGCAGGCGCACCTCCAGCCGGTCGGTCACGGCGACGGCCACCCCGCCCTCGGCGGCCTCCTCCCCGGTCACCGGCACCCGGGTGCCCAGCCCCGCGTCCCGCTCGGCCGAGCCGGGGCCGCGCAGCAGTCCGATCACGCTGCCCCGGGGCCCGCCCTGGGTGTACTCGGGCTGCGGGGCGGGGACGAGGTGCCCGTCGGGGGTGACGAAGTAGGCCATGGAGCCTCCGGCGCGGGCGACGGCGACCCGGGCGGCGGCGCCGCTCTCCACGACCCCGGTGGGCTTGATCCCGCAGGCGGTGGCGGCCAGCAGCGGGGCCAGCAGGGCGGCGGCCACGGCCGGACGCCGCAGCGGCAGGCTCACGGGGCCGCCTCCAGCGGCATGTCGAGGGTGAACACCGCTCCCCCGAAGCCGTCCGCTCCCTCCGCGGCGTTGGCGGCGCTCAGCGTGCCGCCGTGCAGCCGGACGTTCTCCAGGCTGATCGCGAGGCCGAGTCCGCTGCCGGCGGAGCGGGCCCGGGCGGCGTCGGCCTTGAAGAAGCGGTCGAAGATGTGCGGCAGCACCTCGGGGGCGATCCCGGGTCCGCTGTCGGCGACCTCCACGACGAGCCGCTCCCCTTCCGGGGCGGGGGCGGTGCGCACCCCGATCCGTACGGGCGCGGCGCCGTGCCGCAGCGCGTTGCCGACCAGGTTGGCGAGGACCACGTCGAAGCGGCGGGGGTCGAGGCGGGCCCGGACCCCCTCCGGCAGGTCGGTGCTGACCCGCTCGTCGTCCCAGTGGCGGCGCTGGAGGGTCTTGCCCACCGCTTCGGCCACGTCCACGTCGTCGAGGTTGAGTCCGGCGGCCCGGGCGTCGAAGCGGGAGATCTCCATCAGGTCCTCGACGAGCACGGCGAGTTTGCCGGTCTCGGCGCTGATCAGCCGCAGGGCCTTGGCCGTGTCGGGGTCGAGCTGTTCGGCGTCCTCGTCGAGCACCTCGGTGACGGCGAGCATCCCGGCGAGCGGGGTGCGCAGTTCGTGGGAGACGTCGGCGGCGAACCGGCGGGCGCGGGCCTCCGCCTCCCGCAGTTCGGCCACGGACTCCTCCAGCGCTCCGGCGGTCTCGTTGAAGGTGCGGGCGAGACCGGCCAGTTCGTCGGCGCCGCGGACCTCGATACGGGTGTCGAGGCGGCCCCGGCCCAGGTTCTGGGCGGCGCGGCGCATGTCGCGTACGGGACGCAGCACGCTGCGGGCGGCGAGCAGGGCGGGGACGACCGAGATGGCCAGGCCCGGGACGGCGCCCTGCTTGGCGGCCTGGACCATGGCGTCGACGGTCTGCTGTTCGGTGGAGAGGGGCATGACGGCGTAGAGGACGGCCCCGGTGGCCTCGCGGGCGCCGTTGTGGAGGAAGACGGCGGGCATGCCGATGGTCAGGTAGGGCTCGCCGCGGTCGTCGGTGACCCGTTGGAACGCCCCGTGCGGGTGGGTGGACACCTGGCTGCGGAGGGTGTCGGTGAGGACGTCGGAGACGGGAGAGCCGAGGTCGGCGGAGGAGGCGCGCAGGGTGCCGTACTCGCCGAAGACCACCCAGGGGTGGGGTTTGCCGCGTCTGCCGACCTCGTCGACGACGCGCTGGAGCTGGCGCTGGTCCAGCGGGAGGGTCAGGGCGACGGTCTCCAGCTGGTCGCGCAGGGTGCTGACGGCGGTGTCCTGGCTCTGGGTGAGGACGGCGCTGCGCGCCTGCCGGTAGGTGAGGGCTGCGGTGCTGACCGCGCAGATCGCGGCGACCAGGAGGAACGCGGCGATCAGGCGGGTGCGCAGGCCGAACGGCGCGCGGCTGGGCACAGGGGTCTCCTAGAGCGGCCCGAAGCGGTAGCCGAAGCCCCGCACCGTCTGTATGTAGCGGGGGCCGTGGGCGGGGTCCTCGATCTTGTGGCGGAGCCGGCGGACGCAGGCGTCCACGAGCCGGGCGTCGGCGTGGTAGCTGTGCTCCCACACGCTCTCCAGCAGTTGCTGGCGGGAGAAGACCTGTTCCGGGGCGGCCGAGAGGTGGAGCAGGAGTTTGATCTCGCTGGGGGCGAGGGCGAGCCGTTCGCCGTTCTTGGCGACGGTGAGTCCGGCGCGGTCTATGGCGAGCTCGCCGTGGTGTTCGACGCCGTGCCGGCCGGGGGTGTCGGGGCGGCGGCGCAGGACGGCCCGGACGCGGGCCTCGATGATGGCGGTGCGGGCGGGTTTGACGATGTAGTCGTCGGCTCCGGCTTCCAGGCCGACGACGATGTCGAAGTCGTCGCCGCGCGCGGTGAGCATGATGATCGGGACGAGGCTGGTCTCGCGGATCCGGCGGCAGACCTGGACGCCGTTGATCCCGGGCAGCATCAGGTCGAGCAGGACGAGCTCGGGGTCGAAGGCGTCCGTGAGGGCGAGGCCTTCCTCCCCGGTGCCGGCGGCTCTGACCTCGTGGCCTCTGCGACGCAGGCCGAGGGCGACTCCTTCCCGGATGGAAGGGTCGTCCTCGATCAGCAGTACGCGTGGCATCCGGTCCAGTATCCCAGGGTGTTCACCCGCCTTGCCTCCCCCTATCGGCCGGTCTTGCGGCGCAGGGAGTCCAGCAGGTCGGTGATCTCGGTCAGGCGCAGGGGCCTGGCGAGGAGTACGACGACCAGGGCGAGCGCCGCGGTTCCCGCCCCGGCCGCGGCGAACGCGCCGAGGCCGTCGGCGGCGCGGGCGGCCCCGTATCCGGTGGCGGCCGCGGGCAGGCAGGCGGCGAGCAGCTTCAGGTGGGTGCGGGCGGCGGTGGTGCCGCGGGGACCGGGGCGCGGGCCGAGCCGGCGGGCGAGGGCGTACGCGGTGACGGCGGCGCCGCCGATGAAGGCGAGGGAGGTCGCCGCGGCCATGCCGGTGACGGCCCAGCGGGGGTGCGGGTGTCGGAGAGGGCGTAGAAGCCGCGGGCGAGGACGTACTGGGCGGAGTAGGCGATGAGGCCGGGGGCGAAGGCCATGAGCATGCCCGCCATGGCGGCGACGCCCTCGGTGGTGACGGATCCGTATCCGGAGACGCAGTCCATGACCCATGGGGCGAGCGCGGCGAAGAGGGCGGCCGCGGGCAGGACGAGGGCGGCGCTGGAGCGCAGGGCGTACGAGACGTCCTCGCGGACGGCGCCGAGGTCGCCCGCGGCGGCGGCCGAGCTCATCCGGGGCATGAGGGCGGTGACCAGGGAGACGGTGATGATGCCCTGCGGGACGATCCACAGCTGGTAGGCGCTGCTGTAGGCGGCGTAGCCGAAGCCGGCGCCGCCCGGCTGGTCCTGGACGGTGGTGGAGGTGGTGGAGAGGCTGGTCACCACCCAGTAGGCGAACTGGTTGGTGAGCACGAGCAGGACCAGCCAGCCCGCGTTGCGCAGGGGGCGGGTGAGGCCGCTGCCGCGCCAGTCGAAGCGGGGGCGCCAGCGGAAGCGGGCGGCGCGCAGGGAGGGGATCAGGGCGAGGGCCTGGACGACGATGCCGGCGGTGGTGCCGAGGCCCAGCAGCCGGGTCTCGGCGGCGGTGAGACCGTTCCGGCCGCCGCCGGAGGCGTACAGGAACCAGCCGAAGACGGTGATGACGACGAGGTTGTTGAGGACCGGGGTCCACATCATCGCGCCGAACCTGCCCCGGGCGTTGAGTACCTGGCCGAGCAGGGTGAACAGGCCGTAGAAGAGGATCTGCGGCAGGCAGAGGCGGGCGAGGGCGACGACCGTGTTCCGCTCCGCGTCCGTGTAGGTGGAGGGGGTGTACGCGTCGATGACCAGCGGTGCGGCGAGGACGGCGGTGGCGGTGAGCACGAGGAGCGCCACGGTGCAGGCGGTCAGCAGCCGGTCGGTGTAGGCGGCCCCGCCGTCGCGGTGTTCCTTGGCGGCGCGGACCAGCTCGGGGACGAAGACGGCATTGAGCGCGCCGCCTATGAGCAGCATGTAGATGATGTTCGGCACGGTGTTGGCGACGGCGTAGCCGTCGCCGAGGAAGGCGGTGCCGAGCGCGGCGAGGACCACGGCGGAGCGGACGAATCCGGTGGCGCGGGAGACGACGGAGCCGGCCGCCATCAGGGCACCGCTGCGCAGCACCGAGCCCTTCGCGGTGGCCGGCTGGTCCACTGCGGGCGGCCTGGTGTCGGTGGCTGTCACGGGTGGTCTCCCAGTGGTTCGGGGGGTGCGGGGGGCGAAGCTGGAGGGTACCTCGCGCCGGGGCGGCGGCCCGTGCCCCGGAATTGGCTTCCGTCAGGTGCCGTTCGGCTCTTTTCGTGGCGCCGAAGGTCCTTTATCCGGAGCCGGAACGGTTTTCGGACACGGCCCTTGAGAACCGGTCACCGCCCCCGCCTAAGCGGAATGTGACCGTCTGGCAACCGTTTCGCTGCGGCCCATGTCACAACGGCAAGGGACGGCCTTTTCCGCGGAATGCGCAACCTAAAGTCGTCCCGTTCACTCCTTCCTTGTGGACGATCATTGCTTCGGAGGGACTTTCCTTGAGCCGCTCACGCCGTACCGCACTCCCGCGCCGCCGGGTCCGCCATGCCGCGCTCGCCGGCACCGCGCTGCTGGCTGCCGCGCTGACCGCCTGCTCGGGCGGCTCCGGCGACGGTGCGGACGGCGGCGGCAAGGCGGCGGACGCGAAGAACAAGGCCCCCATGGCCGTTTCGGTGAACCTGACGGACGGCCAGGTCAAGTCGGGTGAACCGGTCAAGGTGACCATCGCCGACGGCAAGCTGGCACAGGTGAAGGTGACGGACGGCAAGGGCGGGGAACTGGCCGGGCAGATCGCCGCCGACGGCAAGAGCTGGACCTCGGGCCGCAACGCCGCGCCGAACACGGACTACAAGGTCGAGGCGCAGAGCACCGACAGCCAGAGCGCGGGCACGCAGTTCAAGACCTCGGCCGCCGACAAGGTGAACAAGGTCTCCATCAACGTCGCGAAGGGCAGCACGGTCGGGGTCGCGATGCCGGTCTCGCTGGTCTTCGACAATCCGGTGAAGAACAAGGCCGAGGTCGAGAAGCAGCTGAAGGTGACCACCTCGAACAACACCGAGGGTTCCTGGGGCTGGTTCAAGGACTATTCCGGCAACGACCGGGTGGACTGGCGGCCCAAGGACTACTGGAAGTCCGGCACCGACGTGAAGGTGGAAATGAACCTGAACGGTGTGGACTCCGGTCCGGGCGGCGGACTCTTCGCCCGTGATTACACCACCGAGTTCAGGATAGGCAAGGACCGCCGGATGGAGGTCAGCCTCGACACCAAGAAGATGTCCATCACCGAGGACGGCCAGGTCGTCAAGACGGTTCCCGTCTCGGCGGGCACTCCGGGCGGCGAGAAGGCCTCCTGGTCCGGGAAGATGGTGCTGATGTCGAAGGAGGGCACCATCTTCATGGACTCCCAGACGGTGGGCCTCGGCGACTCCTACGCCAAGATGGTCGACTACTCGATGCGGCTGACCTGGTCGGGCATGTACGTGCACGCCGCCCCGTGGAACGACGACAAGTTCGGCAAGACCAACGCCAGTTCCGGCTGCGTGGGGATGAGCAACGCCAACGCCAAGGCCGTATACGAGCAGGCGCAACCGGGCGACCCCCTGGAGGTGGTCGGCAGCGGTTCGAAGGGCAAGGCGGACCTCGGCAACGGCTACGGCGAGTGGAACCTCCAGTGGGACCAGTGGAAGGCCAAGAGCGCGCTGACCGGCGCCACCCAGGCGGGCTGACTCCGGCCCGGTGCGGGCGGCGGCGGACCCTGACGTTCCACCAATTGTTACCGCTACGTAACTTACTGACGGGTTACCTTGGGTAAGCCCCTCCCGTTACCGTCGGGTCACTTTCGGACACCGGCGCACGCGAGGAGCGTTCGATGAGAGCCCGCCCCCACACCGCAGCGGCCGCGGCCGCCCTGATCGCGGCGGCCGCCCTGGGCCTGGCCCCTCACCAGGCCCAGGCGGCCCCCGCCACCGTCCCCCTGTCATCCCCACAGGCCTCCTCCGACCTGCGCTTCTACGACATCCCCGGCTCCGGCGGCATCACCCTCAAGGGCAACGTCTTCACCCCGTCCGGTGCCGAACCCGGCCGCAAGTACCCGCTGATCGTGCTCCCCACCAGCTGGGGCATGCCCCAGGTCGAGTACCTCGCCCAGGCCAGGCAGCTGGCCGACTCCGGCTACACCGTGGTCAGTTACACCTCCCGGGGCTTCTGGCTCTCGGGCGGCCGGATCGAGACGGCCGGCCCGGCCGACATCGCCGACGTCTCCGCCGTCATCGACTGGGCCCTCGCCACCACTCCCGCCGACCCGGCCCGCGTGGGCCTGGGCGGGGTCTCCTACGGAGCGGGCATCAGCCTGCTGGCCTCCGCGCACGACCCCCGCGTCAAGGCCGTGGTCGCGCTCAGCGGCTGGGCCGACCTCATCGAGTCCATCTACTCGGGCCGCACCCAGCACCTCCAGGCCGCCGGGCTGCTCGGCGCCGCCGGCTACCTCACCGGCCGCCCCGGCCCCGAACTCCAGCAGATCCTCGGCGACTTCCTCGGCTCCAGGCTGGAGAACGAACCGGCGATGATCGAATGGGGCAGGAAGCGCTCCGCCTCCGAGCAGGTCGACCGGATCAACGCCAACGGCGCCGCGATCATGCTGGGCAACGCCTGGGGCGACACCGTCTTCCCGCCCAACCAGTACGCGGAGTTCTTCGAGAAGCTCACCGGCCCCAAGCGCCTGGAGTTCCGCCCCGGCGACCACGCCACCGCCGAGGCGACCGGCCTGCTCGGACTGCCCAACGACACCTGGACCAACGCCCACCGCTGGTTCGACCGCTACCTCAAGGGCGAGCGCAACGGGGTGGACACCGAGGCCCCCGTCCAGATCAAGTCCCGCAGCACCGGCGGCTACGAGGGCTACGCCGACTGGAAGTCGGTCGGCTCCGGCGGGCGGGAGCGGCTCGCACTCGACGGCAGCGAGCACGTGTGGGCCAACGTCGACTCCGGCGCCGACGGCGGGATCGTCCTCCTCTCCAGCGTCCTCGACCAGTTCGCCAAGGCGCCCCCGGCCGTCTCCGTCCCCCTGCTCCCCCGCGCCTTCGCCGCCGTCTGGCAGTCCCCGCGCTACGACCGGGAGCGCCGTGTGCGCGGCACCGTCCGCCTGCACACCACCGTCACGCCCACCAAGGGCGACGGGACCTTCGTCGCCTACCTCTACGACGTCGGCCCGCTCGGCATCGGCAAGCTGGTCAGCAACGCCCCGTACACCTTCCACGGGAAGACCCCCGGACAGTCCTTCGGCGTGGACCTGGACCTCTTCTCCACCGCCTACGACGTGCCCGAGGGCCACCGGCTCGCCCTCGTCGTCGACACCGTCGACCCGCTCTACATCGAGCACAACCCCACCGGCGCGCAGCTGACCTTCTCCTCGCCGCGCACCGACCCCTCGTACGTCTCGGTGCCGCTGCGCGAGCAGTGATCCGCGGCCGCGGCCGGTGGGGGTCACCTCCCCGGCAGCACCGTCCCCGGTTCGGCGGGAGCGACCTCGACGGCCTTGGTCTTGGGGCTGCGGCGCTCCCGCCGGGCCACCCAGGTGGCGAACCAGGACAGCAGCATGCACATCCCGATGTAGATCGGTGAGATGACCATCACGACGGGGATGAACGGCAGGTCGTAGTCCAGGTTCGAGGCGATCAGCTTCCCCGCGTGCAGGAACTCCTCGTACGTGATCAGGAAGCCGAGCGAGGTGTCCTTCAGCGCGACCACCAGCTGGCTGATGATGGCGGGCAGCATCGCCCGGACCGCCTGCGGGGCCAGGACGAAGGTCATCACCTGCGTCTTGCGCATGCCGAGCGCGTACGCCGCCTCGCGCTGGCCCCGCTCCACGGAGTTGATGCCCGTACGGAAGACCTCGGCCAGCACCGAGCCGTTGTACAGGGTCAGCCCCGCCACCAGCGCGGGCAGCGGCTGCACCTTCAGCGCGACGAAGATGAAGAAGATCATCACCAGCACCGGCATGGCCCGGAAGAACTCCACGCACAGCGTCGCCGCCCAGCGCACGGGCCGGTGCGCCGAGAGGCGGCCGGTGGCCAGCACCGCGCCGAGCACCATCGAGAGCACCGAGGCGTAGACGAAGGCCCTGAGGGTGTTGCCCAGGCCCTTGAGGAGCAGCTCCTGGATGCCCTCGTAGACGAAAGGGCGCCATTTGGCAGCCGTGAACTGGTGGGTGTCGAAGAGCAGGTAGAGGATCCAGGCGAGCAGGCCGAGGATCACCACGGTCGAGACGATCCCGTAGAGGAAGTGACGGCGCAGGGCGTTCGGGCCGGGCACGTCGTAGAGGGCCGTGGACTCCTGGTCCCCGTGCAGCGCGTGCGCGGTCATCGGGCGACTCCGTAGCGCTTCTCCAGCACGTTGAAGAGCGCGCTGATGGACAGGGTGATGATCAGATAGCCCACGGCGATCCAGACGAAGGTCCAGATGATGTTGTAGCCCATCTCGTTGAGGGGCTTGTACGTGCCCAGCAGCTCGGTGACGCTGAAGGCGCCGGCGATGGCCGAGTTCTTGGCGAGGGCGATCAGCGTGGACCCGATGGGCGGGATGACGGAGCGGAAGGCCTGCGGGAGCACGACCGTGCCCAGGGTCTGACCGAAGGTCATCCCGAGGCTGCGGGCCGCCTCCCCCTGCCCCTTGGGCACGGTGTTGATGCCCGAGCGCAGGGCCTCGCAGATGAAGGCCGAGGTGTAGCAGCCGAGCGTGAGGACGGCGAAGAGCTGGAACGGCAGGACCACCCCGAACCGCGGCAGGCCCAGCAGCACGGCGAAGAACAGCAGCGTCAGCGGGGTGTTGCGCAGCACGTTCACCCACACCGTGCCGAAGACCCGGAAGGAGCCGACGGGCGCGACGCGGAAGGAGGCCATCAGGAAGCCCAGGACCAGGGCGAGGAGCGAGGCGTAGACGGTGAGTTGGACGGTGCCGAGGAAGCCCTGGACGTAGAGCTCGAAGTTGTCGGTGAGTACGTGCACGGTGTGCGCTCTCCCCTCAGCCCGCGGGGTAGCGGTCGATGGCGGGCGGTTTCGGGGCCGGCTGGCCGGAGAGGCCGAGGGTGGCCTCGTAGGCCTTCTTCCAGTCGCCGTTCTTCTCGTGTGCGGCCAGGGCGTCGTCGAGGGCGAAGCGCAGGGCGTTGTCGGAGCGGGGGACGCCGATGCCGTAGGGCTCCTGGGAGAAGGGCTTTCCGACGACCTTGAGCTCGTCGGGGACCTTGGCGGCGTAGCCGAGGAGGATGGAGTCGTCGGTGGAGACGGCGTCGACCTGGTAGGTCAGCAGGTTGTCCACGCAGACCGAGTAGGTGTCGTAGGCGACGAGCACGGCCTTGGGGAAGTCGTTCTGGAGGCGCTGGTAGGGGGTGGAGCCGGCGGCGGAGCAGACGCGTTTGCCGGCGAGGTCCTCGGGGCCCTTGATGTCCTTCTCCCCGCGGCGGACCAGCAGCGACTGGCCGGCCATGAAGTAGGGCCCGGCGAAGCCGACCTGCTTCTTGCGCTTGTCGTTGATCGTGTAGGTGCCCACGTAGTAGTCGATCTGGCCGTTCTGCAGGGCCGTCTCGCGGTTGGCGGAGGCGATCGTCTTGAACTCGGTCGTCTTGGGGTCGAAGCCGAGGGAGGCGGCCATCATCTTGGCGATCTCGATGTCGAAGCCGGAGTAGCGGCCGGAGGCGGGGTCCTTCTCCCCCATGTACGGCTGGTCCTCCTTGGCCCCGACCACGAGGTGGCCGCGTCTCTTGGCCTTCTCCCAGGTGGGCGAGGCGGGCAGGGTGAAGTCGGTGTCCACCCGGTACACGGGCAGGTCCTCGGGCTGGGGTCCCTTGACCGGGGGACTGCCGCTCTTCCCGCAGCCGGCGGCGGCGGCGAGGAGGGCGAGGGCCAGGGCGAGGGCGCGCAGGGGGTGCTTCACGGGGCCGCCCCTCAGTGCTTGAGGATCTTGGAGAGGAAGTCCCGGGCGCGTTCGCTCTCCGGGGCGGTGAAGAAGGCCTCCGGGGTGCGGTCCTCGACGATCCTGCCGTCGGCCATGAACACGACGCGGTTCGCGGCGGAGCGGGCGAAGCCCATCTCGTGGGTGACTACGACCATGGTCATGCCCTCGGCTGCGAGCTGCTGCATGACCTCCAGCACCTCGTTGATCATCTCGGGGTCGAGGGCGGAGGTGGGCTCGTCGAAGAGCAGGGCCTTGGGGTTCATGGCCAGGGCGCGGGCGATGGCCACGCGCTGCTGCTGCCCGCCGGAGAGCTGGGCGGGGAACTTCTCGGCCTGGCTCGCGAGGCCGACCCGGTCCAGGAGCTCCCGGGAGCGCTTGTCCGCCTCCTCCCTCCCCCGTTTCCTGACCTTGATCTGGGCCAGGGAGACGTTGGCGAGGACGGTCTTGTGCGCGAAGAGGTTGAAGGACTGGAAGACCATGCCGACCTCGGCGCGCAGCTGTGCGAGCTCCTTGCCCTCGGCGGGCAGCGGGCGGCCGTCCAGGAGGATCTCGCCGGATCCGATGGTCTCCAGGCGGTTGATGGTGCGGCAGAGGGTGGACTTCCCGGAGCCGGAGGGGCCGATGATCACCACGACCTCCCCGCGGCCGACGGTGAGGTTGATGTCCTGGAGGACGTGCAGATCCCCGTAGTGCTTGTTGACGTCCCGCAGCTCGATCAACGGTTCGACGGCCATGCGCTGCCCTGCCCACTTGTCGGTGTCGAGGTCAGCGCAAACTATCCAGCCGCCGGAGGGGAGTTCCCCCCGACACGCCCGAAAGGTACATAAAGTACATTGACCCTTTAATTGAGCAGCGTGGTCAGCTCTCGGAGGCCTCGGCGTAGGCCTGGCTGAGCTCGGGGGAGCCGGTCATCGCCCAGGACACCCCCGACTCGATCACGTTCAGCTCCCGCCCCGAAGCCAGCCGGATCACGGGCTGCCTGTCGGGCCGGACCTGCCAGCCGGTGCCGGGAACGGTCCGGACGATCACGGTCCCGAGGTAGAAGCCCGCGTCGTTGCCGAGCCAGGGCACCGCCTCGGGGTCGCGGCGCCAGCGGGGCATCAGCTGGTCGAGGGCCTCCAACGAGGCCGGGGTCTGGTCGAGTTCCAGTCCCTCGGCCCACGCCTGGGCGCGCAGCATCTCGCACTCCGCGAACAGCTCGCCGATGCCCTCGGGATCGTCCGCGAGGGCGGCGGCGAGTCCCACGGCGCCCTGCTGCGTCTCGTCCCGGTGGAGCCAGTTGGCCAGGAAGGGGATGCGCATGCCGACCAGCCTGGCACCCGGACGCCCGGCTGGCCACAGGGCGCGCCCCGATCTCCCGGAGGCTTCTACAGATCGAGGTCGACGACGACCGGGGCGTGGTCGGAGGCGCCCTTGCCCTTGCGCTCCTCGCGGTCGACGTAGGCGTCCTTGACGGCCTTGACGAAGGGCTCGTTCCCGTACACCAGGTCGATGCGCATGCCCCTGTTCTTGGGGAAGCAGAGCTGGCGGTAGTCCCAGTACGTGTACGGGCGGTCGTACTTCAGGGGGCGGGGCACCACGTCGGAGAGGCCGGCGCCGCGCAGCGCCTCCAGGGCGGCGCGCTCGGCCGGGGTGACATGGGTGAGGCCCTCGAAGACCGCCGGGTCGTACACGTCCTCGTCGGTGGGGGCCACGTTGTAGTCGCCGAGCACCGCGAAGGGGCGCGGGCCGGCCGCGTCCGCGGCGATGGCGGTGGTCAGGGCGCGGAACCAGTCCAGCTTGTAGCCGTAGTGGTCGTGCTCGACCTCGCGGCCGTTGGGCACGTACACCGACCAGACGCGCACCCCGCCGCAGGTCGCCGAGATGGCCCGGGGCTCCTGCACGCCCTCGTAGTCCGGGCCGCCGGGCAGCCCGACGACGACGTCCTCCAGCCCCACCCGGGAGAGCACGGCGACGCCGTTCCACCGGCCGGTGGCGTTGACGGCCGACTCGTAGCCCAGCTCGCGCAGCGCGTCGGCCGGGAACTGCTCGGCCGTGCACTTGGTCTCCTGGACGCAGAGCACGTCGGTGCCGGAGGCCTCCAGCCAGGCCAGCAGGCGGGGCAGCCGGGCGGTGATCGAGTTGACGTTGAACGTGGCGATACGCATGTCCACCAACCTACCGCCCGGCACCGACAGTCAGAGGGCGGCGCTCTCTCCGGCCCCGAGGCGGCTGTGGGGGGCGCCGCCGAGCTTGTCCAGGGTGAAGTCGTAGATCGGCCGGGCGATGTCCGCGAGGTAGGCGTCGTGGATGTCGACGGCCCGGCGCGGCTTGACCTCGCGGACGTAGTCGACCACTTCGGCGATCTTGTTCCAGGGGGCGTGCACCGGCAGCAGCAGCGTGTCGACGGGGGCGTCCGGGACGGTCAGCGCGTCCCCGGGGTGGAAGAGGGAGCCCTCGACCAGGTAGCCGACGTTGGTGACGCGCGGGATGTCCGGGTGGACCACGGCGTGCAGCTCGCCGTGGACCTGCACCTCGAAGCCAGCGGCGGTGAAGGTGTCGCCGTGGCCGACGGTGTGCACCCGGCCCGGGTAGGCGGGCGCCATCCGCTCCGCGACGCTGCGCAGGGTCCACAGGGCCGCCGCCGGGTTGGCGTCGAGGGCGGCCCGCAGCCGGCCCTCGTCGAAGTGGTCGGGGTGCTCGTGGGTGACCAGCAGGACGTCCGCCCCGAGGCCGGCGTCGGGTTCGCTGAAGACGCCCGGGTCGATGACGAGCGTGTGCCCGTCCTTCTCCAACTGGACGCAGGAGTGGAGCCGTTTGGTGAGCTTCATGATCCCCACCCTATGCCGCGCGGGCCAGGGGGTGTCGCGAGAGTCCTGCGCGGTGCCCGCGGTGTCCGGTGCGTGCTCTCGG
>NZ_JZWV01000212.1 GCF_000966975.1 Streptomyces katrae
GGTTTCGGCCGGTGCGGCGAGAGTGCGTGCCGGGCGCCGTGGGCGCCGTGTGGGACTCTCGCGACACCCCCTAGGGGACGGTGGTGGAGACCACGTAGACGCGGGGGGCGGCCGGGTTGGTGAAGTCGACGGTGACGTCACGTGTGGGACGCGGGTCCTCGGCCTCCAGGGTGACCCCGGACCACTGGTGCGCGGGGCTCCAGCTCCAGCCGGCGACCTGGGCGTCACGGTCGGAGACCGAGACCCCGGGGGTCAGCGCCCCGCGGCCGGTGCCGATGTCGGCCAGGAAGGTGTCCAGCTGCTCCGGGGTGACCTGGAACTGGACGTACAGCCGGCTGGTGTGCCAGTTGTTGGTCTCCAGGTAGCCGACGTGGGCGGCCATCAGCGGGATCGGCACCTCGTAGATGCTGCGCTGCACCTTGGACGGCCAGTCCGGGCGGACCTTGACGGCGCCCACCCGGGCGGCCTTGTCGCGGCCGCTCTCGCGGCTCTGCTGGGCGGAGATGGCCAGGTAGCCGGCCGGGACGCCGATGAGCAGCAGGATGATGAGCGCGGTGACCCAGCGCCGGCGCACGGTGCTGCGCCGCTCCCCGGGGGTGGGCGGCCGGCCGCCGCCCGCCTCGGGCGAGGAGGCCTGACGGGGCAAGGTGGGCGGTGTCACTGCTGGTCCTGGTCCTCGGGGCCGGCGGCGCCTCGCCGGCCGAACTGCGCGTAGCGCTCGTAGCGCTCGACGCGCCGGCGGGTGGCGCGCCGGAAGCGGCGGGCGACGAGCCGGGCGAGGTCGGCGGCGCCGACCATGCCCGCCTCGGGGCCCAGCTGGGCCTTGGCGATGCGGGCCTCGGGGCGGTAGCCGCGGCCGGTGAGGTGGCGCCGGAAGGCGTCCCGGGCGGGGCCGATGAGCAGGTCGTCGGCGGCGCTGACGCCGCCGCCGATGACGAAGCACGAGGGGTCGAGGGCGGCGGCGAGGTTGGCGATGCCGACGCCGAGCCACTGGCCGATGTCCTGGAGGAGCTCGACGCACATGGCGTCGCCCTCCCGGGCCAGCTCGGTGATCAGCGGTCCGGTGATCTCGTGGACGTTGCCGCCGACCCTGGCGATGATGTCGTGCGCGACCGGGGAGTCGGCGGCGGCCAGCTCGCGGGCCTCGCGGACCAGGGCGTTGCCGGAGCTGTACTGCTCCCAGCAGCCGCGGTTGCCGCAGGGGCAGCGGTGCCCGCCGGGGACGACCTGCATGTGGCCGAACTCGCCGGCCACCCCGTAGCGGCCGCGCTTGACCTGGCCGCCCTCCAGGATGGCCCCGCCGATGCCGGTGCCCAGGGTGATCATGACGAGGTGGTCCTCGCCGCGTCCGGCGCCGAAGCGCCACTCGGCCCAGGCGGCCGTGTTGGCATCGTTGTCCACCATGACCGGGACCGCGAGGCGGGACTGGAGGGCGTCGCGCAGGGGCTCGTCCCGCCAGGCCAGGTGGGGGGCGAACAGGACGCGGGAGCGGTCGGCGTCGACCCAGCCTGCCGCGCCGATGCCCACCGCGTGCACGTCGTGCCGGTCGGAGAGGTCCAGGACCAGCTCGGCGATGGTGTCCTCGACGACCTTGGGGCTCTTGGACTTGTCCGGGGTCTCGGTGCGGATCTTCTCCAGGATGTTCCCGTCGGCGTCGACGACGCCCGCCATCACCTTGGTGCCGCCGATGTCGATGCCGACCGTCGGGACGCGGGGGGCGGTCAGGTGCGACCGGCGCTCACGGGTCCCGATGGTCCGCAGGACGGTGGCTCGCGCCGACCCGCGGTGGGTGAGCGAGAAGTCCCGGTAGGTGGTCATCGAGTCGTGTCGTCCCTGTCGGAGGCGGTGGCGGGGGTGGAGCCGGACGGGGTGTCCGGTCCTGATTCTGCCACCCGCTCCAGTTCGTGGCTCAGCTCGTCCAGCTCCGAGCCCCCCGCCATCTGCCGGGTGAGCTCGTCGAGGGTGATCGAGTCACGGGTGTGGCTGCCCGCCATGGCACCGCGCTTGAGGAGGACGAAGCGGTCCCCGACCAGGTGCGCGTGGTGCGGGTTGTGGGTGATGAGGACCACTCCGAGACCGGCGTCGCGGGCGGCCGCGACGTACTTGAGGACCACCCCGGACTGCTTGACGCCGAGGGCGGCGGTGGGCTCGTCCAGGACGAGGACCTTCGCGCCGAAGTGGACGGCGCGGGCGATGGCCACGCACTGGCGCTCGCCGCCGGAGAGGGTGCCGATCGGCTGGTCGACGTCGCGCAGGTCGATGCCCATGCGCAGCAGCTCGGCGCGGGTGGTCTCGCGCATGTGGGCCACGTCGAGGCGGCGGAAGGGGCCGCGGCCCCTGGTGGGCTCGGAGCCGAGGAAGAAGTTCCGCCAGACCGGCATCAGGGGGACGACGGCCAGGTCCTGGTAGACGGTGGCGATGCCGCGGTCGAGGGCCGCGCGCGGGTTGGCCAGTACGGTCTCCTCGCCCTCGATCTCGAAGGTGCCGGCGTCGTGCCGGTGCAGCCCCGCGATGATCTTGATGAGGGTGGACTTGCCGGCGCCGTTGTCGCCGAGGACGCAGGTGATCTCGCCGGCCGACACCTCCAGGGAGACGTCGCGCAGGGCGCGGATGTTGCCGTAGTACTTGCTGACTCCGGTCAGCTTCACCAGGGGCGTGCTCATGACCGTGCCTCCGCCCGCTTGCGGACCCATGCGTTGAGCAGCGTGGCGAGCAGCAGCATGGCGCCGAGGAAGAACTTGAACCAGTCCGGGTTCCACTGGGCGTAGACGATGCCGTTGCTGGCCATGCCGAAGATGAACGCGCCGACGGCCGAGCCGATCGCGGAGCCGTAGCCGCCGGTCATCAGGCAGCCGCCGATGACGGCCGCGATGATGTAGAGGAACTCGTTGCCGACGCCCTCCCCCGACTGGACCACGTCGAAGGAGAAGAGGATGTGCTGCCCGGAGATCCAGGCGCACAGCGCGACGCCCATGTAGAGCCCGATACGGGTCTTGACGACGGGGACGCCCGTGGCGCGGGCCGCGTCGGCCCCGCCGCCCACGGCGAAGATCCAGTTCCCGGCGCGGGTGCGCAGCAGGATCCAGGTGGCGACGGCGACCAGGGCCAGCCACCACAGGATGGTGACCTTGAGGGTGACCGAGCCGACGTTCCACTGGGAGGCGAACAGCGCCCGGGCGGAGGAGAAGCCCTCCATGTCGGCGATGGACTTGGTGGAGACGGTGCCGCTGATCAGCTTGGTGAAGCCGAGGTTCAGGCCGGTCAGCATCAGGAAGGTGCCGAGCGTGATGATGAAGCTGGGCAGCTTCGTACGGGTGAGCATGAACCCGTTGAAGAAGCCGATGGCCAGGGTGACCAGCAGGGACACCCCGACGCCGACCCAGACGTTGGCGGTCATCTGGTAGCTGAACATCGAGCTGAAAAGCGCCGAGGTGGTCACCATGACGCCTGCGGAGAGGTCGAACTCGCCGCCGATCATCAGCAGGGCGACCGGGACGGCCATGATCCCGATGGTGGAGGCCGAGTACAGGACCGTGCTGAGGCTGGAGGCCTTCAGGAAGCTGTCCGCGGCGAAGGAGAAGAAGACGAAGACGGCGGCGGCGCCGACGACCGCGCCCAGCTCGGGGCGGCCCAGCAGCCGGCGCACGTACGAGACGGGTGCGAGCCGCTCGTCGGCGGGCGGGGCGGCGGCGCTCATCGGCTGCCCCGCTTGATGAACGGTTCCAGCTTGGCGACCTGGTCGGCGGTGACGATCTGCGGCCCGGTCAGCACCGGGCGGCCGCCGCCGAGCACGTCGCCGTTGTAGCGGTAGAGCCACAGCAGGTCGACCGCCTCGTAGCCCTGGAGGTAGGGCTGCTGGTCCACGGCGAAGCCGAGGGCGCCGGACTTCAGGTCCCGGGCGACGGACTCGTTGAGGTCGAAGGTGTCCACCTCGGCCTTGCTGCCCGCGGCCTCCTTGGCCTTGACGGCGGTGGGGGCGAAGGGGGCGCCCAGGGTGAGGATGCCGTCGACGGACGGGTCGGCCTGGAGCTTGGCCTGGACGGCGGCCTGGACGGAGGGCATGTTGGTGCCCTCGACGTAGAGGTTCTCCATACTGCCGCCGAAGGTCTTCTTCGCCCCGGCGCAGCGCTGCTCGTGGCCGACGTTGCCCTGCTCGTGCAGGACGCAGACCGCCTTCTTCAGGCCCCGCTTGGTCATCTCGGTGCCGACGGCCTCGCCGGCGATCTCCTCGTCCTGGCCGATGTGGGCCAGCGCCCCGTACTCGGCGGACTGGGCGGAGCCGGAGTTGACCGTGATCACGGGGATGCCGGCCTTGACGGCCTTGCCGACGACGTCTTTGAGGGCCTCGGGCTTGGCGAGGCTGACGATGATCCCGTCGACCTTCTGGTCGATGGCGTTCTGCACGAACTGGGCCTGCTGCTGGGCCTGGTCGTCGTGCGAGTAGACAAAGTTGATGTTGTCCTTCGCCGACGCCTCCTTGGCGCCCTTCTGCACGATGTCCCAGAAGGTGTCGCCGTCGCCCGCGTGCGTGACCATCGCGAAGGTCCAGCGCGGCGTGGACACGGCGGGCCGGCCCGCCTCGGCGGCCTTCGCCCGCTCCTCGGCGCGCTTGCCGCCCGTGCTGCTGCAGCCCGCGAGGGAGGCCCCCAGTACCGCCGCGAGGACGGCGCCGACGACGCGTACCCCTGTCCGAACCCTAGCCACGTCCCCGTGCCCTTCCCTCGTCCGTCATGAATCGGTCATTTCCGGTTTCAGCCGCCCAGTATCCGCCACAGTGGACCATGAAGGGTCATCGGGGCATGTGCGGGCGGATTGACAGGTCCCCCGTACGGGGTCACGTTGAGTGCATGCGCATCGGGCTCATCGGAACGGGCCGGATCGGGTCCTTCCACGCGGCCTCTCTGGCCCGCCACCCGGATGCCGGTTCGCTGCTGCTGGCCGACGCCGAGCCGGGGCGGGCCGCGCGGCTCGCGGACCGGCTGGGGGCGACCGCCGCGCCCTCCGTCGACCAGGTGTTCACCTGGGGCGTGGACGCGCTGGTCGTGGCGTGTGCGACCGAGGGGCACGCCGGGCTCGTCGTACGGGCGGTGCGCGGCGGGCTGCCGGTGTTCTGCGAGAAGCCGATCGCCCCCGACCTGGCGCGGACCCTGGAGGTGCTGCGGGAGGTGACCGCCGTCGGCGGGCTGCTCCAGGTGGGCTTCATGCGGCGGTTCGACGCCGGCTACCGGACGGCGCGGGAGCTGGTCCGTTCGGGTGCCCTGGGGCGGCTGCACACCGTGCGCACGATGACCGCCGACCCGGCTCCGCCGCCCGCCGCCTACCTCGCGGGCTCCGGGGGCCTGTACCGGGACTGCCTGGTGCACGACTTCGACATGGCGCGCTGGGTGACCGGCCGGGAGGTGACGGAGGTGTACGCGGCCGGCTCGGACGCCGGTCCGGCGGCCTTCCGCGAGAGCGGCGACATCGATACGGCGGCGGCCGTCCTCACCCTGGACGACGGGACCCTGGTCACCTGCACCGGCACCCGGTGCAACGGCGCCGGCTACGACGTGCGGATGGAGCTCGCCGGGGAGCGGGACCAGGTCTCCTGCGGGCTGGACGACCGTACGCCGATCGCCTCGACGGAGCCGCACGGGCCGCCCCCGGCGAGCAAGCCGTGGACCGGCTTCCTGGAGCGGTTCGGGCCCGCCTACGAGGCCGAGCTGGCGGCCTTCGTCCGGCTGGTGCGCGGCGAGGGGGCCAACCCGTGCGACGGCCGGGAGGCCCTGGCCGCGTTCCGGGTCGCGGAGGCGTGCGAGCGCTCGCGCCGGGAGCGGCGCCCGGTACGGCTGGAGGAGCTCCCGGACCTCTAGGGGGTGTCTTCCGGATCGGGCCGGATCAGCCCGCGGCGTCTGGTGCCGTGCATCGGCGCGTTGGCGGGGCATGCGGGCCACAGTAGGCCCGGTGATCAAATCCGGAAGAGTCGATTGTCGGCCAATCGGCTCGTCAGCCCGCGGCGCGGCGCCCCCACGCCGTGCCGGCCAGGACGAGGGCCGCGCCCGTGAGGCCCGCGGCGCCGAGGTGTTCGCCGCCGAGGGCGATGCCCGCGGCGGCCGCCCACAGCGGTTCGGTGCCGAGGAGCAGGCTGACGCGGGAGGGCGAGGTGCGGCGTACGGCCCACATCTGCACGAAGAAGGCGAAGAGGGTGCACAGGAGGGAGAGGAAGGCCAGCCCGCCCCATGCGGCGGGGCCGAAGTCCGCGGCCACGGCCCAGGGGCTGTCCCCGGTGCCGGGCAGGGCGGCGAGCAGGGCGAAGACCAGGACGGCGCCGCCGAGCTGGACGGTGGTGAGGGAGAGGGAGTCGGCGTCCCGGACGGCCTCGATCCGCGCCATCAGCAGGACGTGCAGGGTACGGGCGAGGGCCGCGCCGAGGATCAGCAGGTCGCCGGCGCCCGGGGCGGTGAACCCGGCGCCCTGGGTGAGCAGGACCACCCCGGTGACGGAGACGGCGGCGGCCGCGAGGAAGGCGCCCGAGGGGGCCGTGCGCCGTACGGCGGACTCGGCGAGCGGGGTGAAGATCATGGTCAGGCTGATGATCAGCCCGGCGTTGGTGGCGGAGGTGTGCACCACCCCGTAGGTCTCCAGCAGGAAGATCCCGCCGAGTACGAGGCCCAGCAGCCCGGCGCCGCGCAGCTGGGCGGCGTTCAGCGCGCGCAGCCGCCGCCGGCCGGCGAGGACCAGGACGGGCAGGACGAGCGCGAAGCGCAGGACGAGCACCGCGACGACCGTGTGGGCGGTGGTGATCCCCTTGGCCGCGAGGTAGCTGCCGCCCCAGACGACGGCGACGAGGAGGACGGGCAGGTCCGCGAGCCCGGCCCGGCGGGGGGCGAGGGCGGGGGCGGGGGCGGCGAGGCTGGACACCGGGGCGGCTCCGTCTGCGGGGAGGGAGTGGAGACGCTGTCTCTTATACA
>NZ_JZWV01001514.1 GCF_000966975.1 Streptomyces katrae
GGTGGAGGTCCGCCGGCTGTAGCCCGGTCTCGCCGGTCCAGACGAGCACGGCCTTGGCCAGGCGCTCGTGGGTGCTTCGGTCGAGGGGGAGTTCACCTTCGAGGAGCCCTTCGGGGTCGTGCAGGGCCAGGTGTCTGCTGCTCATCAAAGCCTCGCTGGGGCGGTCGCGGGGTGTGCGGCGGGGGCGGGCAGGGCCTGGCTGCCGTCATGCTCTTGGTTCTCGCGCTGCTGGGCGAGGAAGCGGGCGTAGCCGCGGTCGGCGCGGGCGAGCAGCGCAGGGGACGGAACGCCGTACCGGGGCTTGGGAGCGGTGGTGCTGGTCGTGCGTGCGCGCATGAGGCACCGCCTTTCCGCTGGTGACCCGTCGGTGCTTCGACGCTACGGACGGCGCAGGCCGGGCCTCAAGAAGGTTGCGGATAGTTGCGCGGATTCACCCCACGGCGTCGGCGGCGGCCCGGATGAGGGTGCGGGCGGCGTCGCCGTGGACGGCCATCTGCGCCAGGCCCTTGAAGGCTTTGGCGTAGTCGGCCAGTTCGCGGGGCTGGCGGACGTTGATGCCGGCGGTGAGGGTTTCCACCACGGTGTGCCGGTCGTCGTAGAGGTAGAACGCCTCCAGCGGCCACACCGTGCGCGGGACGCCGAGCGGGATGATGCCCAGGGAGACCGACGGCAGCGGCATCACGGTGAGCAGGTGCTGGAGCTGGCCGGCCATCGTGGCGGGGGTGCCGATCCGGGTGCGCAGCACCCACTCCTCGATGAGGACGACGAAGCGGTGGTCGCCCTCGTAGAGGAAGCGGGAGCGGGCAAGCCGTGCGGCGACGGCCTCGGGGATGTCGTCGGGGGTGCCCTGGAAGTCGGTGATGGAGCGCATCAGGGCTTCGGCGTAGTCGGCGGTCTGGAAGAAGCCGGGGATGACGTTGGAGACGTACGCGCGGCAGGTGCGGGCGGCGGCGTTGCGGGCGAGGACGTCTTCCTGGGCGCGGCGCATGCCGGCGCGGTGCTGGCGGCGCCACTCCAGGTACATCGAGTCCACCGCGCGGGCGGTGGCCACCAGGTCCGCCGCCTGGTCCTCGGCGTTGCAGGCGGTGCACCAGGTGCGGATGTCGGCGTCGGAGGGCGCGGCCTTGGCGCCGAGGATGCGGGAGGTCTTGGCCTTGTCCCAGCCGCAGCGGCGGGACAGCTCACGCCCGTTGATCCCGGCGTCCCGCATGAGGTGGCCCAGGCGCACCGCGAGAGCTTCGCGGGCGGCCTGGGCACTGGACGACGGGGAGACGGGCATAAGGCGCGGGAAGTCCTGTGGTGGGGGTGGTCGGGGTTAGGGGGTGTACTTGGCGTGGGGGACGGCGCGCTCCCACACCTTCTCGAACGCAGTGCGGCACAGGGCGGCCGCGGCCGCGGCCGGGTCGGTGGTGCGTTCGCGGCCGTCCTTGGCCCAGTCGCCGGTGCCGGTGAAGTGGTGGAACTGCACCACCGTGTCGTCCAGGAGCCAGAAGTCGTTCCCGGGCAGCGCGATGGTGCTCGCCTCGCGGCGGGGCAGCCAGCGGACCTCCTCGCCGGCCTCAAGGTTGAGCGGGGTGATGGCGTGCTCGTAGCGGATGTAGTCGGTGACCGGCTCGGAGACGATCCGGGCGCGGCGCATCACCACCCCGCGGCCCACCGCCTCCTGGACCAGGGGCATCCACTGCGGCCAGAACGAGCGGGTCGGGTCCAGGTTCGGGATACCGGTGCGCAGGAAGGTGGAGAAGTCGTCGGCTTCGTCGCCGACGGCGTAGCTGTCGCGCATCTCCAGATGTACGGCCGTGCGCTCGGTGGCGGCCAGGAGCTCAGCGAACGTCGCGTCGTGCAGCGCTTGCGCGTTCAGCGGCATCGCACGCCTCCCTCAGGATCGGCACCATCCGGGCCGGGATGCGGATCACCCGCTCGTGCGCGGGGATGCCCGCCTTGTGGCCGGCCACCCACTCCGTAGCGCCGACCAGAGCCGCGAGGAGCTCGTCGGCCTCCTCGCCCTGCAGGACGAGATCTGCGGACTCCTCCTCGACCCACACCGTCGGCGATCCCTCACCTCCGGTATTCGGGTCCATCCCGACGAACCGTAACTCCATGGCGGTCTCCCCTGTCGAGCTGGTTGCGAATGGTTGCGCGCGGCCCGCTGCGCGCAGCAGCATGCCGGGTTCCGTCTCATGGGAGGAGGCCTGTCCGAGCGGACTGGCACCTCCTGGCGCCTTTCGACGCCGCGTTCCAGGGCTGCCGGGTGGCCCTCTGGCTTAACCGTGCTCCGCCCGATCGCCCCCGCCCGGGCGGGAGCGTGGGACCGGGTGGGTTGGCCGACGGAGTGGTGAGATCAGATCTGCGGGTGGGTACGCCAAGCGCGCGAAAGGGCTTCAAGATCGCTTTGGCGTTCGGCGAGGAGGTCCTGGGG
>NZ_JZWV01001515.1 GCF_000966975.1 Streptomyces katrae
GCCTTCGGACAAGCGGCGGATGGCCGCCCCGGCGAGCGCCGGCCCGAGGCCGAATCCGCGCCAGGCTGGCTCAAGGACGACTCGGTCCATGACCAGTAGATCGCCAACCGGATGCGCGAGCGCTTCCTCGAACTCCGGAGCCCACTCGCCTGAGTCGCGGTCCAAAATCGCAAGGCCGATGTGGGCTAGGTCGCCGGTGTAGTCATCCATGGCGTGCCAGGGATGGCCGGGGCCGAACATCCGCACCCTGACGAACGA
>NZ_JZWV01001516.1 GCF_000966975.1 Streptomyces katrae
TGGCTACCCCCGCACCCGAACCCGGCCCGACCGGAACCACCCCCGCTCCCCGACCACCGGCGCTCCCACCGGGGCCCCCACCGGGGACGGCCCCCGCCTGGGACGCGCGCCCGTCGGGGTCCCCGCCGGCGGCGGCGCCGGCCGCGGGTCCACGCCTGCCGGGGTCCCCGCCGGGGACGGCATCGGCCTGGGACTCGCGTCCGTCGGGGCCGCCGCTCGGGACCGCCCCGGGTGGCGGCGCCCCCTCATCGGGGTCACTGCCCGAGGGCCTTCCCCTTTCCGGGTCCCGCCCACCGGGCCAGGTTTCCGGGGCGGGCGGCGTGCGACGGGCCGAGTTGCCGCCGGTGCACGGTGCCGTCATCTGCGTGGCCGCGCCCTGCCTGGTCATCTCGCCCGAGCACGGCCAGCTGACCGGGCGGGGCATCGAGGGGATCTACAGGTCCGGGCGCCGGCTGCTGTCCCGCTGCGTGCTGCGCGTCGCCGGGCGGGATCCCGTCGCCGTCCAGGGGCGGAGCCTCGGGGCCGACCGGGCCGCTTTCACCGCCACCGTCCGAACGGGGGTCGAGCCCGGCCCCGACCCCGACATCGGCGTCGAACGGGTCCGGCACGCCGACGGCACCGAACGCATCACCGTACGCAGCTTCGCCGCCCGGCCGCTGCGCCTGCCCGTCGAGGTCTCGCTCAGCACGGACCTGGCCGAACTGGCCGCGGTGGCGGGCGGCCGGGCCGGGCCCGAGCTCACCCCCGGGGTGCACGCCGCCGGGCTGCGCTGGAGCACGGAGGAGGCCCTGGCCGTCACCACCGCCGAGCCACCCCCCGACGACGTGCTCGCCACCGCCGGCCTGCTGCGCTGGCAGCTCGAACTGGGCCCGGGGGAGTCCCGCAGCATCGAGCTGCGGACCACCCGGGACCGCACCGCACGGGCCCCCGCCGGACAGGTCGCCAACCCGCTCGCCGCGGCCCGCGCCGAGGGCGACGACCCCAGGGCCGAAGCCTGGCTGAGCACCAGCGTGGACGACCTGCGGGCCCTGCTCCTGAGGGACCCCGTGGAGCCCGGCGACGCCTTCGCCGCGGCGGGAGTGCCCTGGCGGCTCGGGCTGGCCCCGGCGGAGTCGCTGTGGGCCGCCAGGATGGCACTGCCCCTCGGCACCGGGCTCGCCGCCGCCACCCTGCGGACACTGGCCCGCAGCCAGACCGCCGGGAGAGGCCCCGCGGGCGGCATGATCCCGGGCCCGCTGCGCGCCGCCGGGCCGCAGCTGCCGCCCGGCTGCACCGGCACCGAGGCCACCCTGGCCTTCCCGGCGGTGCTCGCCGAGGCCCGCCGGTGGGGGCTGCCCGAGGAGGAGGTGGCCCGCCTCCTGCCCGCCGCCGAGCGCTGCCTGGACTGGCTGCGCGGAGCGCTCGGCGAGGACGGGTTCCTGGCCGACCCCGACCCCGGGCCGCGCCGCTGCGAGACCCAGGCCCACGCCCACCGGGCCGCGCTGCTCGGTGCCGATCTGCTCGACGGGTGCGGGCGGGCCGGAGCCGCGGAGTGGCGTGAGTGGGCGGCCGCCCTGCGGGAGAGGTTCCTGGACCGGTTCTGGATCGACGGCCCGGACGGGGGCCGCCCCGCCGCCGCCCTGCATCCCGACGGCCGGCCCCTGGTCCGGCTGACGGGAGCGGCCGCACACCTGCTGGACACCGGCCTGCTCGGCGGCGGCCGTCTCGCGCCCGGCCTGCTGGACCGGGTCCGCACCGAACAGCTCGCCCGGCTGCTCGGGGCCCCGTCCATGGATTCCGGATGGGGGCTGCGGAGCATGGCGGCCCGCGAGCCGGGACACAACCCCTTCGGCCACCGCTCGGGCGCGGTTCGGGCCCACGAGAGCGCCGTCGCGGTAGCCGGACTGGCCCAGGCCGGCTACGAGAAGGAGGCCGCCGGCCTGCTGCGGGGCATGCTGGACGCCGCGGAGGTCTTCGGATACAGGCTGCCGGAGATGTACGCCGCGGAACAGCGCACCGCCGGCAGCGCCCCGCTCCCGCATCCGGCGGCCTGCCGTCCGGNCCGCGGCGGGGATCCACGCCCTGACCGCCCTCGCCGGCATCCGCCCGGACGCCCCCGCGGGGACGGTCGCGGTCACCCCCCGCGCGGGCGCCCCCCTCGGCGCCCTGCGCCTGGCGGGCCTGCGGGTGGCGGGCGAGCCGTTCACCGTCCGCATCAGCCGTCTCGGTGTCGGCATGGTGGAGGAGGCCGCCGATGAGCTCCAACTGGGAGGGTGAGACGCCGCCCGGGTGGCGGGCCCGGCTGGCCGCGAGCGTGCGGACTGGGTTCCAGATCACCGTCCTCGGGATCACGAAAGCGCTGTTTATCGTCAGGAAGACGACTATGATCGCGGCATGTCGCCCTACGACCCGTCGGCCTTCCCGCCCTTTGCCGTCACCGTCGACCTGGTCGTGCTCACCGTGCGGCGCCACGCGCTCTGCGCGCTGGTCGTGCGACGGGGAGAGCAGCCGTTCCAGGGGCGCTGGGCGCTGCCCGGCGGCTTCGTGCGCGCGGACGAGGACCTCTCGGCCGCCGCGGCGCGGGAACTCGCCGAGGAGACCGGTTTGTGCGCGCACGACCCGGCGTCCCCCGGCGTGGACAACGGGGCGCACCTCGAACAGCTCGCCACCTACGGGGACCCGCGGCGCGATCCCCGGATGCGGGTGGTCAGCGTGGCGCACCTGGTGCTCGCCCCCGACCTGCCCGCGCCCCGCGCGGGCGGCGACGCCAACAGTGCCCGCTGGGCCCCCGTCGATGAACTCCTGGAGGGTCCCGGCCAGACCGTCGAGGGCCTCGCCTTCGACCACGCGCGGATCCTCACCGACGGAGTCGAGCGGGCCCGTTCGAAGATCGAGTACTCCTCGCTGGCCACGGCCTTCTGCCCGCCCGAGTTCACCGTCGGCGAGCTGCGCCGGGTGTACGAGGCGGTGTGGGGTGTGGCGCTCGACCCGCGCAACTTCCACCGCAAGGTCACCGGAACCCCCGGGTTCCTGGTGCCCGCCGGAGGGACGACGACCCGTCAGGGCGGCAGGCCAGCCCAGCTGTTCAGGGCCGGCGGGGCGACCCTGCTCAACCCGCCGATGCTGCGGCCGGAGGTCTGACCCGCCGGCATCGCGGCCTGCGCCTCCGGCGCGGGCCCGGCCGGGGGCGACCCGGCCCGGGCTGCCCCGGACGGGGGCAAGGCGGGCCGCAACGCGGAGCGGCTGCACAGAAAATCGGACATATCGGGTTATCTTGCATGCGGTACTCACCCTGCCGCAGAGCGGTCCCACACCCTGCGAGAGAAGCGATGCTCCAGGCCATCGGACTCACCAGCACACCCCGTCGAGACCTGCCGCCCCTCGTGGACGACCTCACCTTCGAGGCCCGCCCGGGGTGCGTGACCGCCCTGCTCGGAGAGCCGGGTTCGGGCAAGACCACCGCCCTGCGGCTCATGCTCGAACTCGAACCGGGCCGCGGCATCACCTATTTCCGCGGCCGCCCGCTGCACCGGGTCCCGCACCCCGGGCGTGAGGTCGGCGTGCTGCTCGGCGACGTCCCCGGCCATCCGTCGAGGACGGTCCGTGGCCAGCTGCGCATGCTCTGCGCCGCGGTCGGGGTCCCGGCCTCCCGGGCGGACATCATGATGGAGGTCGTCGGCATCGCGGGCCTGCGCGACCAGCGGCTCGGCTCGCTCTCGGCCGGCATGGACCGCCGCGTCGGGCTGGCCGCGGCCCTGCTCGCCGACCCCTGCACCCTGCTCCTCGACGAGCCGGCCGCCGGCCTCCAGCCCCGGGAACGCGCCTGGCTGCACGGGCTGCTGCGAAGCCATGCCTCCCTCGGCGGGGCCGTGCTGTTCACCACCGCCGACGCCAAGGAGGCCGCCCGCCACGCCGACCGGGTCGTCTCCATCACCTCGGGCCGCCTCGTCGCCGACCAGGAAGCCGCCGACTTCGCGCGCACCCGGCTGCGCCCGCGGGTCGCCGTGCGCACGCCGCACGCCGCGCGGCTCGCCGACGTGCTGGGCCGCGAGGCCCGGGCCGCGCACCGCCCCGTGGAGATCGTCGAGGAGAGCGGCAGCAGGCTCTCCGTGTACGGCAGCAACTGCGCCGAGATCGGCGAGGCGGCGTTCCGGCACGGGGTCCTCGTCCACCAGCTCGCCGACGAGACCGGCGACGCAGGAGCCCCCGTGCCGCCCGTACCGCAGGCCCGCACCGGTGCCGGCGGCCCGGGCCGGGCGGAGGCGCGGGTCGAGGCCGGAACCCCGGTCCGCGCCGGAGCGGGCGCCGTCGCCGGCCCCGAAGCCCCCGCCCCCTCCGACCACCACACCGACCTGCGGCCCGTCTCCGCCCCCGGGACGGGGCTCCGCGCCGCGCCGGGCGCCGCGGCCGCCCCCTGGCCCGCCCCCGGAGGCGACGCCGCGGGCCGCCCCGCAGCCGCGGACAGGACCCCGT
>NZ_JZWV01001517.1 GCF_000966975.1 Streptomyces katrae
GTCGGGAGCGGGGGCGGGCGGCAAGGTGGCTGGGGTGGCCGTTCTAGGGGTGGGGCAGGCAGGCGATGGCGCAGAGGTCGCGGGCGGGGCCGACGGGGCGCTGCCCGGCGGGCCAGACGGCGCGCAGGCGGCGCCGGATGCGCAGTCCGGACACGGTGACGGCGGTCAGGGTTCCGGCCGCCAGGTCGTGGGCGACGGCCAGCGAGCTCATCACGGCGGGTCCCACTCCGCCCATGGCGGCGTTCTTGATCGCGGTCGTGGAGGCGAGTTCCAGCAGGGGTGCGGGCCTCCAGCCGGGTGCGTGAGCCCTCACGGCATGCTCGAAGGCGGTGCGGGCGCCTGATCCCTGCTCGCGTTGGATCAGCTCGGCGGACACCAGCTCCTCGATCGTGATCGCCGAACGGCCGGCCCAGGCGTGCCGGGGCGCGACCACAACCAGCAGTTCGTCCTGCGCCACCGTTCTGCCGGCCAGCCCCTTGGGGACCCGCGGGCTCTCTATGAAGCCGATCGGGAACCTGCCTTCGAGGACGGCCGCCGCCACCTGCGCCGAGTTGCCCGCGTCCAGCGCCACGGCGAGGCCGGGGGTCCGCAGCCGTAGGTCCTTGAGCCAGCGCGGGAAGAGGTACTCCACGACCGTCTGGCTGGCGACCACGCTCATCTGCGAGCTGTTCCGGTCGCGCAGGGTCGCCAGGGCAGCGTCCATGCCTTGGGCGGCCTCGATCACCTCCCGTGCCAGTGTCGCCACCAGCGTCCCGGCGGGCGTGGGCCGGGAGCCCAGGGCGGAGCGTTGCAGTACCGGCACGCCGACCAGCTGTTCCAGGTATCGGATGCGGGAGCTCGCCGACGGCTGGGTGATGTTGTGGGCCTGAGCGGCCCGGCCGAGGCTGCCGAGCTCGATGACGCTGAGGAGGAGGTCGAGGGCGGGGAGGTCGGGTACTCGGGGCGAGATGCGCATGAAGGGTGCCTCCTCGTCGGTGTGGGTTCGCCCGGCGCGGGAGGGCGCGGGCCGGTCGTGGCCTCGTCTGAACGGGTGGCCGTGCGGCCCGGCGCTCGGCGGCCCCGTGGTGCTCGGCGGTTCCGGCAGGGGCCTGTGGGCAGGGGGCGCGCCGCTGTCTGTTGGGGACAGGCGCAGGCGCTGCTCCATCCGGTGCCCTTACAGCTAGCCATGACTCATCCGGATAGGTCAAATCCAGATGCATGACGTGGGCGCCAACTGGATATGACACGTCCGGATCACTACGGTGGCGGGAATGGCGGCTGAGCAGCAGAATCCGGAGACAACGCGGGCCCACGGCGGGCTCCCGGACCTCACGGGTCCGCTTCCGCCGCCGCCCCTGCTGGACCTGGTGCGGGCCCGGGGAGCCTGGGTGCGTGAGGAGCTCGCCCACGGCACCTTCGAGGCCTGGCACTTCTTCCCCCACGGATCGGCGGGCTCCGCCCCCACCCACGTGTTCATCCAGCCGGTCGCGAGCGGGGACCCCGCCGCTGTCGCGCGAGGGGTGACCACGACGGTCTTGCGCGAGCTGCGGCCGGCCGGTGCCGCCGAAGCCGCACGCCGGGGGCACCGGAGGGGGAACGCCGAGAGATATCCGCTCGCAGAGCGCGTGGAAGAGCTCCTGCGGACCTCAGACCGCCCCACCGAGGCATACCTCGCGGCGGTCGCCCTTCGTTACGAGCGCCTGGCGGATGCCGGCAACCGCTCCCCCGTACGCAGCCTGGTGGACATCACCGGCCTGCCGCTCGGAACCGTCAAGTCACACATCCAGCTCGCCAGGAAGAAGGGTCTGCTGGAAGCGGTAGGCGCGAAGGCGGGCGGGCGAGCGACCAGAAGGGCACACGCCGTCGTGGCGGCGGCGGAGGCTGGAGCTGGAGACGGTAGCGGCTGACGGTCCCCAGCCGCCGCCGTGCCGTAGCTCCGGAAAACTCGTCCCGCATCCACCAGCACCTTTCCTGACGACGGCCACGTCCGGCCCGGCCGGCCGGGCCACCTCTTCCCCGTTCCCCGAACGTCCCGGGGCTCAGCATCGCCGCCGCGGCACCCCCTGCCCAGGGGGGACGGACCGATGTGTCCATAGCCCTGTCCTATGGGAGCGGCACGGTCGGGCCGACCGTGTTTCCGGCCTGCACAGGCCTGGTCTATGGGTCCATCGGGTCGACGGCCCTACTGCGGGACGGCCTTCCGGACCGAGGGTGAGCGCAAGCGAACCGCACCAGGTAGGGACGAAGAAGTGAACGTGAAGCACATGGCCGTGGCCACCGCGGTCGCAGCGGTGGCACCGATGGCTCTAGGGGCCGCCCCCTCGCCCGCGGCCGAGCGGTCCGACACCGGGGCGAGCGTGCCGGAGGGCCCGGCGGCC
>NZ_JZWV01001518.1 GCF_000966975.1 Streptomyces katrae
TTCGTTCTTTCTTCGTTTCCGACTCTATCAGACTCTTTCGGGCCCGATTTCCTCGATGCTTTCGAGGTTCTGCGCTTTCACGCTTTCCCTTTCCGGCGGTTCCGACTCTATCAGAAGTTTTCCACCGGATTTCCCGGCTTCAGATTCTGGATTCAGAGCTGGATGTGCCCCAGCGGAATGCAATTCCTTGGATTCTTGGGGGCGAAGAAGATTTTAAACCATCGCTGCCGAACTTGTCCAGTTCGAGGCAACCGTTCGAATCTACCTCCACGCTCCGGGTGTGTCAACACCCTTCGCGAGACGACGAGGAGACTAGCAGCTGAACGGGCTCGTACGCACATCACGCCGCCGTCGGCAGCAGCGCCGTCCGGTCCGCCTCCTCCACGTCGCCCGCCTCACCCGCATGCGACGCGCGGCGGCCCAGGACGAAGACGTACGCGAGGAAGGCCGCCTCGGCGGCGACGCCGATGGAGATGCGGGCCCAGGTGGGGAGGCCCGACGGAGTCACGAAGCCCTCGATCAGGCCGGAGACGAACAGGACCACCGCCAGGCCGATGGCCATGCCCAGGGCGGCGCGGCCCTGTTCCGCCAGGGCCGCGCGGCGGGTGCGGGGGCCCGGGTCGACGACCGTCCAGCCCAGGCGCAGGCCCGTGCCGGCGGCGACGAAGACGGCGGTCAGCTCCAGCAGGCCGTGCGGGAGGATCAGGCCGAGGAAGACGTCGAGGCGGCCGGCCGAGGCCATCAGGCCCAGGCCCACCCCGAGATTCGCCATGTTCAGGAAGAGGATCCAGAGGACCGGGAGGCCCAGGAAGGCACCCAGGACCAGGCAGACGGCGGCGGCCTGGGCGTTGTTCGTCCACACCTTCGCGGCGAAGGAGGCCGCCGGGTGGCTGGAGTAGTACGTCTCGTACTCGCCGCCCGGCCGCGTCAGCTGCTTGAGCTGTTCCGGGGCGGCGACGGCGGCCTGGACCTCCGGGTGGGTGGCGATCCACCAGCCGATGAGCACGCCGAGGGCCGTGGAGAGCAGCGCCGCGGGTATCCACCAGCGGCGGCTGCGGTAGACGGCCGCCGGGAAGCCCGCGGTGAAGAAGCGGGCGGCGTCGCGCCAGCTCGCCCGGCGGGTTCCGGTGACGGTGGAGCGGGCGCGGGCCACGAGCTGGGTGAGGCGGCCCGTGAGCAGCGGGTCGGGCGCGCTCGACTGGATCAGGGAGAGGTGGGTGGCGGTGCGCTGGTAGAGGGCGACGAGTTCGTCGGCCTCCGCTCCGGTGAGCTTGCGGCCGCGGCCGAGGAGCTGTTCCAGGCGGTCCCATTGCGCCTGGTGGGCGGCTACGAAGACGTCGAGATCCATCCGGTTGTCGCTCCCCTGCCCCTGGCCCCGCCCGATACGGCTGTCTGTCCTGCGGTCAGCTTGGCAGACTGGGGTCAACAGGGGCGGGTCAGGTCCGGGGAAAGGTGTGTCCGGTGAGCGGTCTGGTGACGGGGGACGCGGTCGTCCTGGGGCTCCGGCCGGCGCGGCTGCCGAGCCGGGCGATGGCTTTCCTGCTGGATCTGGCCGTGTACTTCACCGGGTACGTGCTGGTGTTCTTCGGGCTGGCCGTCGCGACCGCCGGGCTCGATCTGGCGGCGCAGGCGGCCGTGGCGGTGGCGGGCATGCTGCTGTTGCTGGTCGGGGTGCCGATCGCGGTGGAGACGCTGAGCCACGGGCGTTCGCTGGGGAAGCTGGCGTGCGGGCTGCGGGTGGTGCGGGAGGACGGCGGGCCGATCCGGTTCCGGCACGCGCTGGTGCGCGGGTCGATGGGGGTCGTGGAGCTGCTGATGGTCTTCGGGACGGTGGCGTGCATCGCGTCGCTGGTGTCGGAGCGGGGCCGGCGGCTCGGGGACGTGTTCGCGGGGACGCTGGTGGTCCGGGAGCGGGTGCCGGGGGCGCGGGTGCTGCCCGTGCCCGCGCCGCCGCCGTGGTTGGCCGGGCGGTTCGCGGGGCTGGACCTGTCGGCCGTGCCCGACGGGCTGTGGCTGGCGATACGGCAGTACCTGACGCGGATGGACCAGCTGGACCCGCACACGGGTGCGGTGATGGCGGCGCGGCTCGCGGACGACGTGGTGGCCCGGACGGGGGCGCCTGCGCCGGCCGGGGTGCCGGCGCCCGCGTTCCTGATGGCCGTGGTGCACGAGCGGCAGTCGCGGGACGCCGCCCGGGCCTTCGCCGCCGCGGGAGGTGCCTCGGGACAGGGACAGGGGCAGGGGCCCGTGGTGTACGGGGGGATTCCGGGTGTGCCCGCCACCGCTCCGGTGGCGCCGGTGGCGGCTCCGCTGCCGTCCGCCCGGCCGGTCGCGCC
>NZ_JZWV01001519.1 GCF_000966975.1 Streptomyces katrae
GGACGACGCGGGGTTTCCAGGTGTTCGAGTTCGATGCCGGGGGCGGAGAGGACCACGTCTCCGGCGATGTGGACGGTGTGGACCTCGCCCGTGTCGAGGGCGGTGACCTGGTACTCGTCCACGACCAGCGGTCCGCTGTCGGTGGGGTGCTCGGCGCGGGAGCGCAGGGCCCAGGCCTGGTCGACGGTGCGGGGGGCGAGGACCGGGTCGGTGAGGGCGACGAGGCGGATCCGGGTCGCGGGGGCACCGGGGGTCAGGCGCAGCAGGCGGGTCGTCGCGATGAGGAAGGCCGGGGAGGTGCCGGTGAAGCCGGGGGCGGCGACGTTGCCCTCGGTGGCCTCGGTGCCGGTGGGGTCGGTGCGGACCCAGGTGACCCCGTCGATGGCGGCTCCGCGGACCTGCCAGCTCGACGCGTTGACCTCCAGGCGGATGGGGCGGCCGAGCGCGTCGACGGCGAGGTCGACAGAGCCCCGGTGGTCGCCGCCGGGGGTGGTGGTCTGGGAGACGTACCGCCAGCCGGAGGGGCCGGGGGCGCAGTGGAAGTGCTCCTCGCCGAGGGGGGTGTGGTCGTGCGGGTCGTGGAGCGAGTAGCGGCCGCGGGGCATGGCTGTGGTCCTTGGCTGACGTACCGGGTGCGTATGGGGCAGGCCCCCCGGCACGGGTGCCGGGGGGCCTGCTTCAGTGTGCGCGATCCGCTGGGGTGGGGATCAGTAG
>NZ_JZWV01001520.1 GCF_000966975.1 Streptomyces katrae
CCCCCACCGATCCCTTCTCCGACGTCCCCGCCACCCCCCTCGTACCCGTCCCCGCCGAGCCGGGCCTGACCCCGGACCCCGAGGACGTACCCACCACCGGGCCGACCGCGCCCGCCGACCCCTTCGGCTCCCCGACCACCAGCAGGGCACCGACCATGGCGCCGACCAGCCCCCCTACCTGGAGAGCGCCTGACCCCGCGCTGTGTCATGGTGGATCGGTGCCGAGCACCGTATCGCTGCCGGAGGACTGGCCCGCGCACCCGGACCGGTCCCTGTCACTGAACCGGATGGGCAGTTTCGACTGGGACCTGGTCACCGGGCTCATGCACCTGGACACGGCGGCCCTCGACGTCTTCGACACGCCGCCCGACGACTACGACGGGCGGCCGGAGTCGCTGTACCGGCGCGTCCCGGCCGCCGAGGCGGCCCGGCTGGACGCGCTGGTCTCCAGCGCCCTCAAGAGCGGCTCCGACAGCTACGGCGCCTACTTCCGCATCCGCTGCCGTGACGGACGGCTGCGCTGGACCCACACCCAGGGCCGCGTCATGCGCGACCCCGACGGCCGCCCCTACCGCATCATCGGCATCGTCCGCGACGCCACCGAGGAGCTGAGCCACTCCGCCGAACGCCTCGGCCTGGACGAGGAGCGCCGCCGGCAGACCTCCGTCGTCGAGTCCACCACCGCCGCGCTCGCCCACGCCCGCACCGTCAAGGACGTCATCGACGTCATCGGCGACGCGCACGGACTGGAGCGGCTCGGCTCGATGGGCATGGTGATGGGCCTGGTCGAGGCCGGCCGGATCCACCTCGTGGCGGAAGGCCCGGCGGGCAGCTTCGTCCCCGGCACGCGCTACACGCGCATCGACGAGCAGTACCCGATGAGCGAGGTCGTCCGCTCGCTCCAGCCCCGGTTCCTGGAGTCCGCCGAGGAGTTCGCCGAGGGGTACCCCGCCCTCTGGTCGAAGATCTCGTACATGCGGATCTCGGCCGCCGCCTACCTGCCGCTGATCGCCCAGGCCCGCCCGATCGGCGCCCTCGGCCTGCTCTACGAGGACAAGGAGGGATTCACCCAGGAGGAACGGAACCTGCTGGTCGCCCTGGGCAGCAGCATCGCGCAGAGCCTCCAGCGGGCCATGCTGCTGGAGCAGGAGCACGACCTCGCCGAAGGCCTCCAGCAGGCCATGCTGCCCCGCCGGATACCCGCCGTCCCCGGCGCCCAGATCGCGGTCCGCTACCGGTCCGCGCGGATGGGCCAGGACATCGGCGGCGACTGGTACGACGTCATCCCGCTGCCGGGCGGGCGCGTCGGGGCCGTCATCGGCGACGTCCAGGGCCATGACACGCACGCGGCGGCGGTGATGGGACAGCTGCGCATCGTGCTGCGCGCGTACGCCGCCGAGGGGCACTCGCCGGGCACGGTGATGGCCCGGGCCTCGGTCTTCCTGCACGAACTGGACACCGACCGCTTCGCGACGTGCACCTACGCCGAGGCCGACCTCTCCACCGGGGTCCTCCAGGTGGTCCGCGCCGGCCATATCGACCCGCTGCTGCGCACCCGGGACGGGGACTGCCGGCGGCTGCCGGTGGAGGGCGGAATGCCGCTGGGACTGTCGGCGGAGTTCGGCCGGCTGGAGTACCCGGTGACCACGGTCGAACTGGACCACCGGGAAACGCTCCTGCTGTGCACCGACGGGCTGGTGGAACAGCCCGGAGCCGACCTGGACGACGGCGTCCGGATGCTGACCTCCCTGGTCCGCGAGGGCCCGGAAGACCTCCAGCTGCTCGCCGACCGGCTGTGCGAGGTGGCCGACGAGCGGGGCGGGGACGACGACATGGCCCTCCTGCTGCTGCGCCGCGAGGGCGACGGCGCGGCGGGGGCCGGCGGCGGCCGGCTCCAGCAGCACGTGGCCCCGGGTGACCCCGAGGCCCTCGTGGCGGCCCGCCACATGATCGGCACGGCGGTGCGGGCGTGGGGGGCGCGCAGCCGGGCCGACGAGATCGAACTGGTCGCGGACGAACTGATCGTGAACGCCCTGATGCACACCGAAGGCCCCGCGATCGTGACCCTCCGCGTCCTGAGCGGACCCCAGCGCAGGCTCCGGGTGGAGGTGGAGGACCGCTCCAGCGCCCTCCCACGCCGACGGGAGGCCGGCGAGGCGGGGGTATCGGGCAGGGGCCTGATGCTGGTGGACCGGCTGGCGGACGTATGGGGGGTCGAACCGAGGGGGAGCGGCAAGTGCGTGTGGTGCGAGTTCACGGTGTAGCAGCCCCGCCCCCACCCTTCGCCCGTTCCCAGGGGCTCCGCCC
>NZ_JZWV01001521.1 GCF_000966975.1 Streptomyces katrae
AGGGAGTTCCTCGACGAACACCTCGCCGGGCGAACGGTCGACCGCGTCCTCCCGCTCGCCGTCAGCGTGCTGAAGACCTACGACCCCCCGCTCACCGCCCTGGAGGGTCAACCCACCGGCCCAGTGGCCCGCCACGGAAAGTTCCTCGACCTCCGCATCGGCGGCCTGCACCTCGTCACCCACCTCGCCCGCGCCGGCTGGCTCCGCTGGCAGGACGCCCTCCCCGCGCAGCCCCCGCGCCCCGGCAAGGGCCCGCTCGCGCTGCGCCTCGTACTCGACGACGGCGCCGGCTTCGACCTCACCGAGGCGGGCACGCAGAAACGCCTCGCGGTGTACGTCGTGCACGACCCCCAGGAGGTCCCCGGCATCGCCCGCCTCGGCCCCGACCCGCTCGCCGCCGGCTTCGACCGGGACGCCTTCGCCGCCCTCCTC
>NZ_JZWV01001522.1 GCF_000966975.1 Streptomyces katrae
GGACGCCTTCGCCGCCCTCCTCGCCGGTGAGCGGCGCCAGATCAAGGGGGTCCTGCGGGACCAGGCCGTGATCGCCGGCATCGGCAACGCCTACAGCGACGAGATCCTGCACGCGGCCCGCGTCTCCCCCTTCAAGCTGGCCGCCTCCTTCGACGAGGAGCAGGTCACCCACCTCTACGAGGCGGTGCGCGAAACCCTGCGGGCCGCCGTCGAACGGGCCCACGGCCTGGCCGCCGGGCAGCTGAAGGCCGAGAAGAAGAGCGGGCTGCGCGTACACGGCCGGGACGGCGAGCCCTGCCCGGTGTGCGGGGACACCGTCCGCTCGGTGTCGTTCGCCGACTCCTCACTGCAGTACTGCCCCACCTGCCAGACGGGCGGCAAACCGCTCGCCGACCGCAGGCTCTCCCGCCTCCTCAAGTAGCGGGGCCGCTGCGTAGACTCCGGCACCATGGCCGAGCAGCAGCAGCCACCGCCCCGGCGGGAGGTCGTCACCGGAGTCCCGCGCGGCGCCCGCCGCAGACCGCCCGCGCACGCCCCGGCCCGCTCGGAGATCTCCGAGCAGACCACCCTCGGCGCCACCTACGTGCGCGCCCTGATGCGCAGCCAGCTGCGCGCCGGGCTGGGCGCGCTGGCGGTGCTGGTCCTGGTGCTCGGGCTGCTCCCGCTGGGCTTCCTGCTGCCCCGGGCGGCCTCCGGCCCGCTGGTGTGGGTGGCGCTCGGGCTGGGGGCGTACCCGGTGATGTGGCTGATCGCCCGCTGGTACGTGGCGCGGGCCGAGCGCAACGAGGCCGACTTCACCGGCCTGGTGGCCGACCCCGCCGACCCGGGAG
>NZ_JZWV01001523.1 GCF_000966975.1 Streptomyces katrae
GTGGACGAGGTACTGGTCAAGGCCCTGGCGAAGACACCGGAGGACCGCTGGGGGAGCTGCCTGGAGTTCACCGGGGCCCTGCGGCGGGCGGGTACGGCACCGGTTCCCGTACCGGTGGCCGGTGCCGTGGCCGGAGCCGCCGCCGACGCGGGCGCCCTCGCCCAGGCGGCCGGACCGCCGCCCCCGCCCCCGCCGCCCCGGTGGGCGCTGCCGGTGTTCCGGGGACGGGCCTGACGCCGCCATCGGTCCCGATGCGCGAGCGAGGGGTGTGCGGGGGCGGTCACCGGTCCTGGTGTGCGGGGGCGGGCTCGTCCACGGGCCCGGGGTGGTGCAACGGGCGGGCCAGGAAGGCGCCGAGGAAGCCGGCCACCGCGCCCCAGAGCAGGCCGAGGCCGGTCGTGCGCCACAGCACCGCGGTGAGCTCGACCTTCCCGCCGAGCCCCGAATCGTCCCCGATGCCCAGCAGGGAAAGCCCGAACTGGGCCTCGATGCGGCCCAGCAGACAGACCGCCAGCGTGGCCAGCGCGAGCGCCACCCCCAGGTGCAGCGCGTGCTGCCACGGCCGCACCCCCGCCGGGGAGCGTGCGGCGGTCAGTACGCCCGTGCCGAGCAGCGCGAGGGCGGCCACCACGACCAGCCACCACGCCCGGCCGTCCTGACGGGCGAGCGTGGACACGTCGAGGGTGGACAGGTCGGGCCCGCGCAGCACCCGGTCCAGCAACTGCGGTACCGGCAGCCCGAAGGGCCCCTCGACCCGGCCCTGCCAGGCGCCCCCGAAGCCCAGGGTCAGGCCGAGCCACGCCAGGTTCGGCAGGCCCAGCAGCAGCACCGCGAGGGTCCGCGTGGCATGCCCCTGGGTGCCGGCCACCACCAGTCCGATCACCAGGCCGAGGACCACGTACCCGACGAGCAGCACGGCGGTCGCGAACGCGGCCGGGCGCACCGCCGTGTGGAAGCGGAGCAGGCCGGCCGGCAGCGGCGCGCGCCGGGACACCAGCAGGGAGATCAGCAACAGGCCCAGGATCCACAGCAGTCCGAAGAGCAGGGTGGCGGGCAGGTCCGCCCGGAAGCCGGCCGTCGGGGTGGAGTCGAGGAGTTCGCCGAGGTCCTCCAGCGGGGAGTCCCCGTTCAGCAGGCGGAAGGTGTGCTCGGCGAAGAGCGCGAAGAGGGTGAGCACGGCCAGCCACAGCACGGTCGGCAGGGCGGCCCGGAAGAGCAGTTCGCGGGGCCGGGCCACCGCCCGGTGGCGCAGCGGGCGAAGGAACAGGTACCCGATGGTCAGCGCACCGGCCAGGCTCACCGACAGCGGCAGCACGGACAGGCTCGCCTCGGCGCCGCCCAGCAGCCCGGCACTGCCCGTGACGCCGACCTCGCCGCCGGCCGCCATCACGACGACGGCGGCGACCACATGGGGGAACGCTCCGCCCGGCAGGTCGGCCGCTCCCGCGCAGGCCAGCCC
>NZ_JZWV01001524.1 GCF_000966975.1 Streptomyces katrae
GCGCAGGCCAGCCCGGCGGCGGCCACCACGGTCATCACCGCGAAGCCCGCCACGACGGCGGCGACGGCCTCGCGCCATGCCCTCACGGAGGTGCTGCTCACCCTGCAACCGTGGCACTCCCGGCTTGCGGGCACCACTCGGACCACGCACACAATGACGGTCAGGAGTGCCTGAAATCCGGCAGATGTCCGGAATTCTCTCGTTCGGTGCTCGGGAAGAAGGGCCCGTGACCACTCAGCCGTCCGGTGGGCAGCCGCCCCCGTTCTCCTCCCAGCCGCCGGCCTCGGAGCGTCCCACGGGTCCCCCCTCCGGCCCCCTCTCGGGCGGGGACCGGGGGTCCACGCCGCCGCCGCCCGCACCCCCCGGAGGAAGCTCCGGCGGCAGCGGCGGGGAGCCGCCCCCGCGCCCCTGGTGGCGCTCCGTACCCCGGATGGTCGCGGCGGCCGTGGCGGTGGCCGCCGTCGCCGCCCTGGCCGTGGTGCTGACC
>NZ_JZWV01001525.1 GCF_000966975.1 Streptomyces katrae
GGCCGTGGTGCTGACCCGGCCCGGCGGCGGATCCTCGGCACAGGCGGGGGGCGAGGTGTTCCTCCAGCCGGCCGCCGCCTCCGGACCGGACCCCTTCACGGAGTCCACCGCCGCGCGACAGGCCACCGTGCCGCCCCAGAGCGCCGCGCCCGGTGCGAGCACGGCCCCGGCCACGGCCTCGGCCTCCGGTACGACGGCCACCCGCAGCGTCAACGGCTCCGCGCCCGGCCTCTACGGCGGCACGAGGGACGTCGCCAGCTGCGACGTGGAGAGGCAGATCGCCCTGCTGAACGCGGAGCCCGCCAAGAAGGGTGCCTTCGCCTCCGCCCTCGGCGTCCAACCCGCCGACGTACCCGGCTACCTGCGCGGGCTCACCGCCGTACAGCTGCGCATGGACACCCGGGTCACCAATCACGGCTTCCGCGACGGCGCCCCCACCGCCTACCAGGCGGTGCTCCAGACCGGGACGGCCGTGCTGGTCGACGACCGCGGTGTGCCCAGGGTGCGCTGCGCCT
>NZ_JZWV01001526.1 GCF_000966975.1 Streptomyces katrae
GTGTGCCCAGGGTGCGCTGCGCCTGCGGGAACCCGCTGAGTCCGCCGGTGGCGCTGCAGGCCAACCCGAAGCGGAACGGGCAGCCGTGGGCCGCGTACCAGCCGTCGAAGGTGGTGGCCATCGCGCCGTCGGAGACCACCGTGGACTCCTTCGTCATCTACGACCACCAGGACCACCGCTGGCTCGAACGCGGGCGCGGCGCCGTCCCGAAGCCCGACAAGCCGGTCCCGCCCCCGCCAGTCACCACCCCGGTGCCCAGTGCCAACCCGCCGACCGGGACCGCCACTTCGGCCGGGCCCACCCCGCCGGCCACCTCCTCCGCCCCGCCCACGCGCAAGCCCACCGGCCCGGCGACGCACACCCCGCCCGCCTCCCCGTCGGAGCTGCCCTCCGAGCCGCCCTCCGAGACGGCCACGGAGCCGTACCCGGCCACGCCGACCGCTCCGAGCAGCGCGCCGGCCAGGACCCCGTACGCCCCGGCGACCCCGCCACCGCCCCCGGCGAACCCCTACTCGTACTGAAGGGGCACGGCCCCCGGCCCCTCCGCGGTGCGGTGAGGGGCCGGGGGCCGGGGGCCGGTCCGGCGGTGGTTCAGGACGGGTCGGCGCAGACCGTGCCGGTCTCGTAGATGGTGCCGACGTCATCGGGTTCGGGAAGCGCCGTCGGCAACTCCGTGGGGACCCCGGTGGGTTCCTCCGCGGTCACGGTGGCGACCTCGACCGCGGCGCAGTAGCGGGTGCCCGGGCGGATGCCGGCGTCCAGCTTCTTGACGACGGTCTTGCCCACGCCCGGGATCTCGTCGGACAGGATCACCCGCAGCGTCTCCCCGCCGCCCTCCGGGCGCAGGACGAGCACGTTGCTCTTGTCATGGGGTTCGGTGTCGAGGAACGAGACCGTCACGTAGGGGGCGTTCAGCTTCAGGCTCAGCAGTTTCGACGCGGCCGCGGACGGCGTCGCGAGCCCGACCGCCAGTCCGCACGCCAGCACCGTCCCGACCGGGACCCGGTACATCCGGCTCAGGCGCCTCATGGGGTTTCCCTTCGCAGGCAGAGGGGACGATCCGATCGTCTGCCCGGGTCCCGGCCCCGGCAAATCGCCGACGCGCGCCCCCCGGGACCGCCGCCCGCGAAGGGGACCGGGGACCGGCGCGCTGCCGGGGGCGGGGAAGAGTGAGACCCTGGCTGCATGGACCCGCGGGGACCGGCCCCGGCGGTCGACTGGCCCGCGCGGCCCGATCTGAGCCTCGCGCTCAACCGCATGGGCACCTTCGACTGGGACCTCGACAGCGGCCGCATGCACCTGGACGCCACCGCCCTCGAGGTCCTCGGCCTGCCCGCGGAACGGTTCGACGGCACCTCCGACGGGCTGCGCGCCCGGATCCTCCCGGACGACGCGGCGCGCCTCGAACACCGGGTCCGGCAGGCGCTGCGGGACGGCCGCAGCCATTACGGGGCCTACTTCCGCGCCCTCCGCGATGACGGCGGCACCACCTGGACCCACCTCCAGGGCCACGTCCTGCGCGACCGGACCGGCCGCCCGTACCGGATCATCGGGATCCTCCGGGACGCCGACCAGGACCCGGCGGAACCCGGCGCGGCGGGGGAGCGTGACGAGGGCCGGCGCCGGATGACCGGCGTCGTCGAGCGGACCGCCGCGATCCTCGCGCACGCCCGCACCGTCAACGACGTCACCGACGTCCTCAAGGACCCCGAGGCCCTCGGCCACCTCGGCGCCGTCAGCGTCATGCTCGGCATCGTCGACGGAGGCCGGATCCACCTGGTCGCCGAGGGACAGCTCGGCGCGTACGTGCCCGAGATCGAGTACACCCGCATCGACGCCCGGCTGCCGATGAGCGAGGCCGTGCGCACCCTCCAGGCGGTCTACCTCTCCTCGCGGGAGGAGTTCCGCCGGCGCTACCCGGACCTGTGGCCGTACATCGAGCCGCTGTCCGTGCGCAGCGGCGTCTACCTGCCGCTGATCGCCCAGGGCCGCCCCGTCGGGGCGCTCGGGCTGCTCTACACCCGCGACGGGGACTTCACCGCCGAGGAACGCAACCTGCTGGTGGCCCTCGGCAGCGGCATCGCGCAGAGCCTGCAGCGGGCGATCCTCTTCGAACAGGAGCACGACCTCGCCGAGGGCCTCCAGCGGGCCATGCTGCCCCGCCGCATCCCGGAGGTGGCGGGCGCCAGGATCGCCGTACGGTACCGGGCGGCGAGGATCGGGCGGGACATCGGCGGCGACTGGTACGACGTCATCCCCCTCGGCGAGGGCCGGGT
>NZ_JZWV01001527.1 GCF_000966975.1 Streptomyces katrae
GGGCGGGGTGATGATCGGCGACGTCGAGGGCCACGACACGGACGCGGCGGCCGTCATGGGCCAGCTGCGCATCGTGCTCCGCGCCTACGTCCTGGAGGGCCACACCCCCGGAACGGCCATGGCCCGCGCCTCCGCCTTCCTGCGCGACCTCGCCACCGAGCGCTTCGCCACCTGCACCTACGCCGAGGCGGACCTGAACACCGGCATGCTGCGCCTGGTCCGGGCCGGCCACCTCGACCCGGTGGTCCGGCGCGGGGACGGCAGCTGCCACCGCGTCCAGGTGGCGGGCGGGCTCCCGCTCGGACTGCCCCCGCGCGAACCGCCGTCCGGTACCGGCTGCGGCTACCCCGTCACCAGCATGGAGCTGCACCCCGGGGACACCCTGCTGCTCTGCACCGACGGCCTGGTCGAGCGGCCCGGCGGGGACCTCGAGGCCGGGATACGGGAGTTCATGGACGCGGCCTGCCAGGGCCCGGCCGACGTCGAGGAACTCGCCGACGTGCTCTGCGACCTCGTCGGGGACGCGGGCGGCGGGGACGACATGGCCCTGCTGGTGCTGCGCCGGCGCGGCACCGCCGCCCCGCGCGGCGGTGGTCCGCTGCGCCAGCGCCTGGTCCCCGGCGACACCGAGGGACCGGCCCAGGCCCGGCACCTGATCCGGGCGGCCGCGGCCGCCTGGGGCGCCCGCGAACGGGCCGACGAGATCGAGCTGGCCGCCGACGAGCTCATGACCAACGCCCTCGTGCACACCGACGGCGGCGGGCAGGTCGGCATGCGACTGACCGCGGAGGGCCGGATCCGGGTCGAGGTCGAGGACTCCAGCAGCGCCCTGCCGCGCCGCCGGGAGGCGGACGACTGGGCGGTGTCCGGCCGGGGCCTGATGCTGGTGGACCGGCTCGCGGACGGCTGGGGCGTGGAGCCCCGGGGCAGCGGCAAGTGCGTGTGGTGCGAGTTCACCGTCCCGGCGGCCGGCTGAGCCCCGCCAGCGGGCGGTGGGCGGCCCCATGACCCTGGCGTGCTGCGGCGCGGTCAGCCTGCGCACGAAGACGACCGCCAGGACGGCTGCGGCGACTGTCAGCAGGTCGGAGAAGGCGCCGGAGGACGAGGCGACGGCCAGTCCCTCAGGGGTGTCGGCGCGCTTGTAGAGCTGCTCCACGGCGCTGTCGCAGAGCGTGGAGAGCACCCACACCAGCCCCCAAGCGGTCACGGGTGCGGTGGAGACCTGCGGGTGGGAGCTGTCGGCCGCACGCCGGACGCCGGCCCTCCAGGCCACGGGAACGTCTGAGAACGGGACGGGACGAGCGGCCGGCCGGGAGTGTGCGGGCCCGGCGGCGGGGGTGAACACATGGCAGCCCGGGCGCCTTCGTCCACACGGCGGTACGGCGGGTGCGGAAGGGTGAACCTGCTGGTCCAGGCGGTGCGCCCCGGTTCCGATGGTCGTACTGTATGGCGATCCTGCCGGGGTGATGAGCCTCCGCCCGCTGCTGCCCGCCCTGTTGAGCACCCTCCTGCTGGCCCCCGCCCCCGCGTACGCCGCGGCCGGCGGGCCCGGCGACGGCATCGAGACCGCCCGCACGACCCGGCAGCTCGCCCCCGGGATCCGCCTGGAGTCCTACGACCGGCTGGAGGCCGACCGCTGGCTGCGGATCGACGAGCTCGTCGCCGACCTCGACCCGCCCACCGGCGTACGCGCCGAGTACCTGGGCACCGGCGGGGGCCCCGTCACCCTCCCCGAAGCCGCCGCCCGCTACCGCCCCGGACCCGGGCGGCGCGTGGTCGCCGCCGTGAACGGCGACTTCTTCGACATCCGGGCCACCGGAGCCCCCCTCGGCCCCGGCGTCGGCTCCGGACGGCTCCTGCACTCCGCCTCGCCCGGGCCCGGGGGCGGCGCGGCCGTCGGCTTCGGCCCGGACGGGGCCGGCCGCCTGCTGCGCCTCGGCCTCGACGGCACGGTGACCCTGCCCGGCGGGCGGGTCCATCCCCTCGCCGGGTACAACGCCGCCAAGCCGCCCGCGGAGGGCTTCGCCGTATACACCGCCGACTGGGGCGGCAAGCGGCTCCCGGCCCTGGGGCCCGGGCCCGCGGTGGAGCTCCGCGACGGGAGGGTGGTCTCCGCAGGCCCCGCCCCGGCGGCGCGGCCCGCCCCCGGCACCACCCTGCTGACGGCCCGGGGCCCCGGCCCGGCGGCCGCGCTCGCCGCCCTGCGGCCGGGGGACGAGGTGACCGTCACCGCCCGGCCGCTGCCCGCGTCGGGGCCGGCCCCGGTGACGGCGCTCGGCG
>NZ_JZWV01001528.1 GCF_000966975.1 Streptomyces katrae
AGGGCCTGGCGGATCACCCGCTGCTGGGCGGGCCCGTTGGGGGCGGTCAGGCCGTTGGAGGCACCGTCCTGGTTGATCGCGGAGCCCTTGACGACGGCCAGCACCCGGTGGCCGTTGCGGCGGGCGTCGGAGAGCCGCTCGACCAGGAGCATGCCCACGCCCTCGGCCCAGCCGGTGCCGTCCGCGTCGGCGGAGAAGGCCTTGCAGCGGCCGTCGGCGGCCAGCCCGCGCTGCCGGCTGAACTCGA
>NZ_JZWV01001529.1 GCF_000966975.1 Streptomyces katrae
CGAAGGTGTTCGGGGTGGCCATGACGGTCACACCGCCCACCAGGGCCATCGAGCATTCGCCCTGCCGCAGGGCCTGCGCCGCCAGGTGCAGGGCCACCAAGGACGAGGAGCAGGCCGTGTCCACCGTCACCGCCGGCCCCTCCAGGCCGAAGGTGTACGAGAGCCGGCCCGAGGCCACGCTGCCGGAGGTGCCCATGCCGAGGTGGCCTTCGAGCCCTTCGGGTACGGTCCCGCCCAGCTGGGAGCCGTAGTCGTGGTACATGACGCCCGCGAACACTCCGGT
>NZ_JZWV01001530.1 GCF_000966975.1 Streptomyces katrae
CCGTAGTCGTGGTACATGACGCCCGCGAACACTCCGGTACGCGAACCCTTCAGTGACCCGGGATCGATACCGGCCCGCTCGAACACCTCCCACGAGGTCTCCAGCAGCAACCGCTGCTGCGGATCCATCGCCAGGGCCTCACGCGGCGAGATCCCGAAGAACGCGGCATCGAACTCCCCCGCCTCGTACAGGAACCCGCCCTCACGGGCATAACTCGTCCCCGCGTGATCCGGATCCGGATGGAACAGCCCGTCCAGCGCCCAGCCACGGTCCACCGGGAACCCGCCGACCGCGTCCCCGCCCTCCGCGACCAACCGCCACAGATCCTCCGGAGAACGCACCCCACCCGGATAACGGCAACTCATCCCCACGATCGCGATCGGATCGT
>NZ_JZWV01001531.1 GCF_000966975.1 Streptomyces katrae
GATCGTCCACCGCGACCGCCTCGACCGAACCGGCCGGTTCCGCCGGATCGGCGTCCGTGCCCAGCAGTTCGGCCAGCAGCAGGCGGGCGAGGGCCTCGGGGGTCGGGTGGTCGAAGACGAGGGTCGCGGGCAGGCGCAGTCCGGTGGCGGAGCCCAGCAGGTTGCGCAGCTCGACGGCGGTCAGCGAGTCGAAACCGAGGTCCCTGAACTGCCGGTCCACCGCGACCGATCGGGTGGAGGCGTGGCCGAGGACGGCCGCCACCTGGGTGCGTACCAGGTCGAGGAGGAACGCGTGCCGCTCGTCCGCCGGCAGGGCGGCGAGCCGGTCGCCCAGCGGGGTGTGCCCTGCCGTCGTGCGCGGGGCGCTGTCGAGGCTGCGCCGTACGGAGGTGCGCACCAGCTTCCGCAGCAGCGGCGGCAGGGTACCCGCGCGGGCCTGGGCCCGCAGGGCCTCGGCGTCCAGG
>NZ_JZWV01001532.1 GCF_000966975.1 Streptomyces katrae
GCCTGGGCCCGCAGGGCCTCGGTGTCCAGGCGGACGGGGACCAGGGCGGCCCTTTCGGAGCGGCAGGCGGCGTCGAGGAGCGCGAGGCCTTCCCCGGCCTCCAGGGCGATCAGTCCGGAGCGGCTGATCCTGTGCCGGTCGGCGGCGGCCAGCCCGGCCGTGAGCGTGCTGTCCTGCGCCCACAGGCCCCAGGCGAGGGACACCGCGGGGAGCCCCTCCGCCCGGCGGGATGCGGCCAGGGCGTCGAGGAAGGAGTTCGCGGCGCAGTAGTTGGCCTGTCCGGCGCTGCCGAGGGTTCCGGCGGCGGAGGAGAACAGGACGAAGGCGGACAGGTCCAGGTCGCGGGTGAGTTCGTGCAGGTGGAGTGCGCCGGTGACCTTGGCGGCGAAGACCCGCTGGATGCGCTCCGGGGTGAGGGCGGTGAGCACGCCGTCGTCGCTGACGGCGGCCGCGTGGACCACCGCCGTCAGCGGATGTTCGGCGGGGAGCCGGGCCAGCAGGGCGGAGAGCGCCTGCCGGTCGGCCACGTCGCAGGCCACGGTGTCCACTGCGGCTCCGTGGGCGGCGAGTTCGGCGGCGAACTCGTGTGCGCCTTCCGCGCGGGGGCCGCTGCGGCTGAGCAGGAGCAGCCTGCGGACGCCGTGCCGGGTGACGAGGTGGCGGGCGACCAGGCGTCCCAGGGTGCCGGAGGCGCCGGTGAGCAGGACGGTGCCGTGCGGGGCGAACACGGGGTCCTCCTCCGCGTCGGTCCCCTCGCTCCCCCGGCCGGCGGGCGGCCCGTCGGCGCGTACCAGCCGGGGTGCGAGGAGGGTTCCGGCGCGCAGCGCCAGTTCCGGTTCGCCCGTGGCGGCAGCGGCGGCGAGCAGGGCGGGGTCCGCCTGCCCGGGGTCGGCCGTGGTGTCGACGAGGAGGAAGCGGCCGGGGTTCTCGGACTGCGCCGAGCGGACGAGACCCCAGGCGGCGGCCTGCGCGGGGTCGGCGCCCTCCCCCGGGCCGGTGGCGACGGCGCCACGGGTGAGGACCAGCAGCCGGGAGCCGGCGAAGCGGGTGCGGCCCGGGCCGTCCGGGCGGGCCGGCCGGCGTCGTCCCCGGGGGTGTCCCCCTCGGGGGCCGTGACGGTCACGGCCACGGTGTCCGGGACGGGGGCGTCCTCCGCGCGCAGGGCGGCGAGCGAGCCGCGCGGGGTGAGCTCGGCGTCCTGCGGGGCGGCGGGCCGGTCCACGGGGGCCCACACCGGCCGGAAGAGCCCGTCTCCGCGGGTACCGGCGGTGGCGGCCGGCTGCCCGGCCGCCACGGGGCGCAGTACCAGGGAGTCCACGGAGAGCACGGGCCGGCCCGTGCCGTCCGCGAGGAGCAGGGTGACGGCGCCGTCCGCGTCCGGCGCGGGGGCCAGCCGGGCCCGGAGGGTGGTGGCTCCGGTGGCGTGGAGGGTGACGCCGTTCCATTCGAAGGGGATACGGGGGCCGTCGTGCGGGGTGGTGTCGCCGAGGCCGGTGGTGTGGAGGGCGGCGTCGAAGAGGGCGGGGTGCAGCCCGAATCCGGTGGTGTCGGTGCCGTCGGGCAGGGCGATCTCGGCGAAGAGCTCCTCGCCGCGCCGCCAGCCCGCGCGGACGCCCCGGAACAGGGGCCCGTACTCCAGGCCGAGGCCGGTCAGCCGGTCGTAGAGGGCGGCGGGGTCGGCCGGTTCGGCGCCGGCCGGGGGCCAGGCGGTGAGCGCGGAGGGGTCCGGGGCGACGGCGGGGGCGGCGGCCAGCAGGCCGGAGGCATGGCGGGTCCAGGTGTCGTCGGCGAGGGCCTCGTCGGGCTGGGAGTAGAGCCGTACGCCGCGCCGGCCGTGGGCGTCGGCGGCGTCGACGACGGCCTGGAGCCGCACGCCGCCCTGCGCAGGCAGCGGGAGCGGTGCCTCCAGGGTGAGCTGCTCGATCCGGCCGCATCCCACCTGGTCGCCGGCGCGGACGGCCAGCTCGACCAGGGCGGTGCCCGGCAGCAGGGGGGTGCCCAGCACCCGGTGGCCGGCGAGCCAGGGGTGCGTGGCGAGCGATACGCGGCCCGTCAGCAGGACGCCCTCGCCGTCGGTGAGGGTGAGGACGGCGCCGAGCAGGGGGTGGCCGGCGGGGCGGAGGCCGGCGCCGGAGACGTCGCCGGTGGCGGGCCGGGTCTGGAGCCGGTACTCCTCGCGCTGGAAGGGGTAGGTGGGCAGGTCGAGGCGCCGGGCGCCGCGTCCGGTGTGGACGGCGGTCCAGTCGACGGAGGTGCCGTGGACGTGGAGCC
>NZ_JZWV01001533.1 GCF_000966975.1 Streptomyces katrae
TCCTCGGGGCGGTCGGTGCGCAGGGCGGGGACCGTGAGGGCGTGTTCGTCCAGGAGTTCCCGGGTGAGGGCGGTCAGGGTGCCGCCGGGGCCGATCTCCAGGAAGGTGCCCGCGCCCTCGGCGGCCAGGGCCGCGACCGCGTCGGCGAACCGCACGGCCTCGCGGGCGTGCCGCACCCAGTATCCGGCGGAGCACCACTCCTCGGCGGTCACGGTGCGGCCGGTGAGGGTGGAGACGGCGGGCAGGGCGGGCGTGCCGAAGGAGACTCCGTCGAAGGCCCGGCGGAACTCCTCCAGGGCCGGCTCCATCAGCGGGGAGTGGAAGGCGTGGGAGACCGGCAGCTCCTTGGTCCTGCGGCCCCGGGCGGACAGCGGTGCGACCACGGCGGCCACGGCCGCGGCGGTGCCCGAGACGACCACGGACTCGGGTCCGTTGACGGCGGCGACGTCCGCCCGGTCCTCGTACCCGGCCAGCAGCTCCCGTACCTCCTGCTCGGAGGCCTCGACGGCGGCCATCGTGCCCCCGGCGGGAAGGGCCTGCATGAGCCGGGCCCGGGCGGCCACCAGGCGGCCCGCGTCCTGGAGGGAGAACACTCCGGCGGCGTGGGCGGCCGCGAACTCGCCCACCGAGTGGCCGGCCAGCAGGTCGGGGCGCACGCCCCAGGACTCCAGCAGCCGCAGCAGTGCCACCTGGAGCGCGAACAGGGCCGGCTGCGCGTGGCCCGTCCGGTCCAGCAGGCCGGTGTCCGCGCCGAACACGACGTCCTTCAGGGGCAGTTCGAGGTGCGGGTCCAGGGCGGCGCAGGCGGCGTCGAAGGCCTGCGCGAACACGGGGAAGGCCGCGTACAGTTCGCGTCCCATGCCGGGGCGCTGGCTGCCCTGGCCGGAGAAGAGGAACGCGGTCCGGCTGCGGGGCAGGACCACGCCGGCCGCGGTGGCGGTGTCCTCGGTGTCGGCGGGGGTCTCGCCGCGGGCCAGCAGTTCCAGGGCCCGGCGCAGCCCCGCGGGGTCCCGGGCGACGACCGCGGCGCGGTGGTCCAGTGCGGCCCGGGTCGTCGCGGTGGACAGGCCGAGGTCGGCCGGGGAGTGTTCCGGGTGGTCGGTGGTGTGGCGCAGGAGGCGGGCGGCCTGGTCGCGCAGGGCGGCCTCGTTCTTCCCGGACAGCAGGACGGGCGTGCAGCCCGCGGTGGGCCGGGGGGACGGCGCGGGCTCCGGCTCCGGGCCGGGGTTGGGGGGTTCCTCCAGGACGACGTGGGCGTTGGTGCCGCTGAACCCGAACGAGGAGACGGCCGCGCGGCGGGGCCGTTCGCCCTGCGGCCACGGGACGGGGTCGGTGAGCAGGCGTACCGTGCCTGCGGACCAGTCGACGTGCGGGGACGGGGAGTCCACGTGGAGGGTCCTGGGGAGCAGACCGTGGCGCATGGCCTCGACCATCTTGATCACTCCGCCGACGCCGGCGGCCGCCTGGGTGTGCCCGATGTTGGACTTCAGGGAGCCCAGCCACAGGGGCCGGTCCTCCGCGCGGCCCTGTCCGTAGGTGGCGATGA
>NZ_JZWV01001534.1 GCF_000966975.1 Streptomyces katrae
GCCGGATGCCCGAGGGACCCGCCGCCTCACCCGGGAGCTCGACACCTTCGCCGAGCAGAACGCCACCACCACCCTCCCCGTCCCCATCGCCCTCAACCAGCCCCCCGAGCCCCTGCGCCTCGGCCCCTCCGACGACGCCGAATGGGCCGCCTTCGCCGCCGAGTCCGTGCTCACCGCCGCCGGCGCCCTGCTCAGCGACCTCTCCCGGTCCCGCCGCATGCGCGCCGCCATCGACCTGGCCTGGAACGCCCTGGCCAGCGAGGTCGCCGCGGCGGCGGAACGGGCCCCCGAGGTCGAGTCCGCCCTGCTGCCGATGCGCGCGCGGATCTCCGTACGGGCCGGCCTCGGGAACCTCGCCGCCGGCCTGCGCCCGCCCGCCACCGGCCACGACAACCCGCACTACTTCGACGACGCCGCCTGCGTCCGCGCCTGCGTCCTCGCCGTCGTCCACCCCGGCGATCCCCACGCGGCCGCGGAACTCGCCGAGTTCGACGCCCGCTACACCCAGGACGGCGACGGCGTCCACGGCGCCCGCGCCATGGCAGCCGCCGTCGCCGTCGCCCTGGCCGGGGCGGACACCGCCGCCGCCGTCGACGCCGCCCTGGAACAGCTGCCCGCCGCCACCGAGATCGGCCGCAACGCCCGGCACGCCGTCAAGCTCGCCCGCACGGACGGCGAGGGCGCCTTCGCCCTCGTTCCGCTCCTGGAGCACCAGATCGTGGACCACGTCTACAGCTACGGCATCGCCGCCGCCGAGACCGTCCCCGTCGCCCTGGCCCTGGCCACCGCCGCTCGCGGCAGGGCCGCCGAGGCCGTACCGGCCGCCGCCTGCCTCTCCCGCGTCGCCGACTCCGCCCCCGCCCTCGCAGGCGCCCTCACCGGCGCCCTCGGCGGCGGCGACTGCCTGCCCGCGCCCTGGCGCGAGGCCTGCCGCGTCCTGTCCGGCTGCGCGCTGCCCCGCCTGGCCGGAACCGACCTGGTCGAGCTCGCCGCGCTCCTCACCCGTACCGAACTCACCGCACCCACACCGAAACCGACCCCGCCCCCGACACCGACGCGCAAGGGATGACAAGGGATGATTCGAGCATGACGTTCACGCTGGAGGACCGGATCACCGGCTCCCTCGTCGGCGCCGCCGTCGGCGACGCCCTCGGCGGCCCGGTGGAGGGCTGGTCCCCCGAGCAGATCGCCGAACGGCACGGCGGCCGCGTGCACGGCGTCGTCGGCCCCTGGTACGAGGACTGGCGCACCGCCCGCCCCATCGCGCCGTACCACAAGGGCGACGGGCACGTCACCGACGACACCCTCATGACGCACGCGCTGGTACGGGTCTACGCGACCGTACGGGACCACCTGGACGCGTACGCGGTCGCCGACCACCTCGTCCCCGACCTGATGTCCGTCCCGCGCTGGATCCCCGAGCTGGAGGCCGAGGCCCTGCCCCTGCAACGGGTGTTCCTCGCCGAGAAGTGGATCGTGACACGGCTGCACTACGCGCACGCCGACCCGCGCGAGGCCGGCACCGGCAACATCGTCAACTGCGGTGCGGCGATGTACATGGCGCCGGTCGGACTGGTCAACGCGGGCAATCCGCAAGGCGCTTACGCCGAGGCGCTGGACATCGCCGGGGCGCACCAGTCCTCGTACGGGCGGGAGGCGGCCGGGGTCTTCGCGGCGGCCGTGGCGGCGGCGTGCCTTCCGGGGGCGACGGCCGCCTCGGTGGTGGACACCGCGCTGGACCTGGCCAAGGACGGCACCCGGGCGGCCATCGCGGCCGTACGGGAAGCGGCCCTGCGCCACCGGGACTTCGAGTCCGCGCTCGGGCCGCTGCGGGAGGCGGTGGCCCCGTACGACTCGGTCGGCCCGGACTACCGCGCGCCCTCGCTGGGCGCCCGGCGGCCTTCGCGGCTGCACTCCATCGAGGAGCTGCCGATCGCGCTCGGGATGCTGCTGGTCGCGGACGGCGGCTACGAGACGGCGGTGCTCGGCGCCGTCAACTACGGGCGGGACTGCGCCCGGCCGGCTGGGCCAAGCGGGTCGCCGAGGCCAGCCGCCTGGACCTGCACGCCCCGGCGGCGGCACTGGCCGGCGTGGCCCGCGAGGTCTTCGCCCGCGACCGCGACCGCCGCCGCACCCACGAGTCGGCCTTCACGACCCTCACGTCCCCGCGGTGACCACCGACCCCGCCCGGTCTCCGGCCCGGCCCACGGCACCGGGCGCCCCGACCGGCCCGCCCCGGCGCACCCCGGGCCGACCGACCCCCACC
>NZ_JZWV01001535.1 GCF_000966975.1 Streptomyces katrae
GCTGCCGAAGTCTCGGCGTCTGCGGGTCGGCTGGGGCTGGTCGTAGGCGGGGATGACGTTCTCGACTGCGGTGGTGAACTCTCGGCCGGAGGCGGCGCGGATGTAGGCGAGCTCCATCCAGCGCTCGTAGGTGAGGGAGTCCGAGACGTTCTCGTTGATGACGGCCATGAGTTCGCCCTCGGTGCCGGAGGCGATGTCTCTGACACGGCGGCGGAGGAGGCGGTGGGGGACGTACTCGTACTGCTCACTCATCGTCCGGCTCCCTCTGCGCGGGTGCACTGCGCAGGAACCGTGCCCACCCGGCTGCCGCGCGGGCCAGCAGGCCGGGGCTGGGGTGGTGGCAGTCGTGCAACTCGGATGGTTCGTCTGCGCTGTTGGTGGTCATGCGGAGATGATGGGCTGGCGGACAGACGGGCAGACAGGTCATCGCGTGGCCAGCGGTGGCCATGTGGCGGCCATGGCCGGGAACGGGTGCGATGACGCCTCAAGCTGGGCCCATGAGCCAACGCAATGACGCACTGCGGGCGGCGAGACTCCGTGTCGGCTGGCGCACGATGGACCAGGCTGCGAAGAGGCTGTCCGAGCATGGGCGACGGCTTCTCCAGGACCGGCACTTCGACGTCTCCCCTCGTACCTGGCGGCGCTGGGAGGGGGAGCGGCCGGGCTGGCCGCCGGAGGAGACCGCGATCGTGCTGCACGATGCGCTCGGCCGGTGGCCGGAAGATCTGGGGTTCACTGCGCCCGCCGGATGGATTCGGCCCGAGGCCCGTCAGGGGGAAGACGTGAACAGAAGACAGTTCGTCTCCGTGACCGCTGCCGCGCTCGTGCCTGGGCCGATGTCGTCCCAGCACGTCGACCCGGCGCTCATCGACTACTTCGAGCAGCAGCTCGAAGGGCACTACCGGGCAGACATGTATCTGGGACCTCACGACCTGATCGGCACCGTCAGCGCGCAGTACCAGCTGATCGACAAGCTGATCCGGTCCGCGAAAGGGGAGGTGCGCCGGGGGCTCCTGCGGGCCGGGGCCGCCTATGCGGCACTGGTGGGCTGGCTCTACCAGGACGCGGGTGATCTGGGTGCGGCGGCGTTCTGGCGCGGGGTCACGCAGGAGATAGCGGTACGTTCCCGGGACGCCCATCTCATCGGGTACAGCCTGGTCAACCAGGCGCACGTCCGGACGGACCTGAGCGACGGGTACGGCGTCATCGACCTCTGCGAGGCCGCCCTGGACCTGTCGGACGGGCTCCTGCCCAAGATCCGCGTCATGGCCCTGCAGCAGCAGGCGCACGGAGCCAGCCTCACCGGAGACCGCGCCGCCGTGGACCAGCTCATCGACACCGCCGGCAGCCTGCTGCCCCGCGTCGACGACGACCTCCCGTGGGGAAACGCCTGCCGCAGGACCCCGGCGTACCTGGAGGTCCAGCGCGCCACCTGTTACGGCCGACTCGGCCTCGGCCGGGAAGCAGATGCCCTCTGGGCACAGGTCCTCGACGTCGTCCCGACGACCGCTCGCCGGGACCGTGGCGTCTACCTCGCCCGGCACGCCACCTCGGCCGCCACCGCCCAGGAACCGGATCACGCGGTCGAGATCGCCCGCGAAGCCGTCGCCATCGCCATCGAAACCAGATCCGCACGCATGATGCGTGAACTGCGCACCCTGGAACGGGCCATGCGCCCGTGGCACGATGCCCCCGTAGGCCGGGACCTCACGGAGATCCTGGCGCCGGTTGGCAAGGGGAGCTGACATGGGCGTACCGAGGGTGTTGTCCGACGAGGAGATCGCCGAGAACCTGGCCGAACTGCCCGGCTGGGAACGCAAGGGCGACGAGATCACCCGCACCTACGAGATCCGCTACCACGCCGCCGTGGCGGCCATCGTCACCATCGCCGACCGGTCCCGCCGCATCCAGCACCACGCGGACCTCGACCTGCGCATCGACCACCTGCGGGCCACCGTCACCACCCACGACGCGGGCCACCGCCTCACCGCCGCCGACTTCGACCTCGCCCACCGCATCGACGCCATCGTCGCCGCCCACCAAGCCCTCCCACTCGACTGACCAGGCCAGATGATCGAAGCTCCGAAGGCGTAGCCGACCCCGGTGGGCCTACTGGCACGGAACGCCGCTCTGATTGTCCTTTGGTGCGGGTATCAGCCCCAGGCAGCCGCCGGACGCCGAACTCCGAGAAGCGCGTAGCGATCTGTGGCGCCCACCGGCCCGAAATGCTG
>NZ_JZWV01001536.1 GCF_000966975.1 Streptomyces katrae
GCCGTACCCGTACCGCCGGACAGGGCGCCACCGTCCGCGAGAGCTGGCGGCGCATCGTCCCCCAGGCCCTCGTCGTGGCCTTCCTCGCCGGCGGCACCACCGCCTTCGTCGCCGCCGACAAGTCCGTCCACCTCACCGTCGACGGCGAACCCCGCACCCTCCACACCTTCGCCGGGAACGTCGAGGACCTCCTCGACGCCGAAGGCCTCGGCGTCGGCCCCCACGACCTCGTCGCCCCCGCCCGCGACTCCTCCCTCGAGGACGGCGAGGAGGTCGTCGTCCGCTACGGCCGCCCCCTGCGCCTGACCCTCGACGGCACCAGCCGCCAGATGTGGACCACCGCCCGCACCGTCGACGCCGCCCTGCGCCAGCTCGGTGTCCGCGTCGAGGGCGCCTACCTCTCCGCCCCCCGCACCGCCCCCGTCCCCCGCGCCGGACTCGCCCTCAGCGTCCGCACCGAACGCGGCGTCACCTTCATGGCCGACGGCCGCGAACGCACCATCCGCACCAACGCCGCCACCGTCCAGGAGGCCCTCGACCAGGCCGGCATCACCCTGCGCGGCGAGGACACCACATCCGTCCCCCCGGACTCCTTCCCGCGCGACGGCCAGACCATCACCGTCCTGCGCATCACCGGCACCCGCGAGGTCCGCGAGGAGCGCATCCCCTACGCGACCGAACGCGTCGAGGACGACACCCTCTTCGCCGGCACCGAGGTCGTCGAACGCGCCGGACGCCCCGGCGCGCGCCGCGTCACGTACGGGCTGCGCACCGTCAACGGGGTCCGCCAGCCCGCCCGCAAGATCGCCGAGGAGGTGGTCCGGGAGCCCGTCAGCCAGCTCGTCAAGGTCGGGACGAAGCCGCTGCCGACCTCCGTCGCCGGAGCCGACCACCTCGACTGGGGCGCGCTCGCCCAGTGCGAGTCCGGCGGCCGGCCCTCCGCCACCGACGCCTCGGGCACCTACGGCGGCCTCTACCAGTTCGACGTCACCACCTGGCAGGCCCTCGGCGGCAGCGGCCGCCCCCAGGACGCCCCGGCCGGGGAGCAGACGTTCCGGGCGAAGAAGCTGTACGTGCAGCGGGGGGCGAGTCCGTGGCCGCACTGCGGCCGTAGGCTTTACCGGTGAGCACCGCAGAGCAGCAGCAGCCCCACGGGACCCCCCAGGCCCCCGAGGCCCCTTCCGACGCCCTCCTCGGGCCGGCCGACATCCGAGAGCTGGCCGCCGCCCTCGGCGTGCGCCCGACGAAGCAGAAGGGCCAGAACTTCGTCATCGACGCCAACACGGTCCGCCGGATCGTGCGCACCGCCGAGGTCCGCCCCGACGACGTGGTCGTCGAGGTCGGCCCGGGCCTCGGCTCGCTGACGCTCGCCCTGCTGGAGGCCGCCGACCGGGTCGTCGCCGTCGAGATCGACGACATCCTGGCCGCCGCGCTGCCCGCCACCATCGCCGCGCGGATGCCGCAGAAGAAGGACCGGTTCGCGCTCGTCCACTCCGACGCGATGCTCGTCACCGAACTGCCCGGCCCCGCGCCGACCGCCCTCGTCGCGAACCTGCCGTACAACGTGGCCGTGCCGGTGCTCCTGACCATGCTCGACCGCTTCCCCAGCATCGAGCGGACCCTCGTCATGGTCCAGGCGGAGGTCGCCGACCGGCTTGCCGCCCGCCCCGGCAACAAGGTGTACGGGGTCCCCTCCGTCAAGGCGAACTGGTACGCCGACGTCAAGCGGGCCGGGGCCATCGGCCGCAACGTCTTCTGGCCCGCCCCGAACGTGGACTCCGGGCTCGTCTCCCTCGTCCGCCGCGCCGAGCCGATCGCCACCAGCGCCTCCAAGGCCGAGGTCTTCGCGGTCGTCGACGCGGCGTTCGCCCAGCGCCGCAAGGGCCTGCGCTCCGCCCTGGCCGGCTGGGCCGGCTCGGCGGCCGCCGCCGAGGCCGCGCTGACCGCCGCCGGGATCAGCCCGCTGGCCCGCGGCGAGTCCCTGACGGTCGAGGAGTTCGCGGCGATCGCCGAGCACAAGCCCGCCGACGCGCAGAAGCCCGCACTGTGAGCGCCGCGCCCCGCGGGCCCGTGACCGTACGGGTCCCCGCGAAGGTCAACGTGCAGCTGGCCGTGGGCGCGGCCCGCCCCGACGGCTTCCACGACCTGGCCAACGTCTTCCTCGCCGTCTCCCTGTACGACGAGGTGACCGCGACCGCCAC
>NZ_JZWV01001537.1 GCF_000966975.1 Streptomyces katrae
ACCGCGACCGCCACGTCCGGCGACGGGCCCACCGTCAGCTGCGAGGGCCCCGACAGCGACCAGGTGCCGCTGGACCGTACGAACCTCGCGGCGCGGGCCGCCGAGATCCTCGCCGCCCGGGCCGGGCTCACCCCGGCCGTCCACCTGCACATCGCGAAGAACATCCCCGTCGCGGGCGGCATGGCCGGCGGCAGCGCCGACGGCGCCGCGGCGCTGTTGGCGTGCGATGCGCTGTGGGGGCTCGGCACCCCGCGCGAGGAGCTCCTGGAGATCTGCGCCGAGCTCGGCAGCGACGTCCCCTTCAGCCTGGTGGGCGGCGCGGCGCTCGGCACCGGGCGGGGGGAGCTGCTGACCCCGGTAGAGGCGGGCGGCTTCCACTGGGTGTTCGCGGTGGCGCACGGCGGGCTGTCGACGCCGGCGGTGTTCCGCGAGTTCGACCGGCTGGCGGAGGGCACGGCCGTACCGGTGCCGGAGGCCTCGGCGGAGCTGCTGGCCGCCCTCGCGTCGGGCGACCCGGACGCCCTGGCGGCGGTGCTGCCGCGGTCCAACGGGCTCCAGCCTGCGGCGCTGTCGCTGCGGCCCGAGCTGGCGGAGACGCTGGCGGCGGGGGTCTCGGCCGGGGCCCTGGCCGGGCTGGTGTCGGGGTCGGGGCCGACGACGGCGTTCCTGGTGCGGGATGCCGGGGCCGCGGTCAAGGTCGCGGCGGAGCTGGAGGCCTCCGGTACGTGCCGGGCCACCCGTGTCACCGCCTCGCCGGCGGCGGGGGCCACGGTCCTGGCGTAGCCGGGTCCGCCGGGGGTGCGCGGGGTGCCGCTGCGCGGAGCCGTCTCCCCGCCCCGCCCTTCCTCCGTTCCCC
>NZ_JZWV01000213.1 GCF_000966975.1 Streptomyces katrae
GCACCACACCGGCCCCTCTCCGGCCCCCCCGGCGCCCCCCGCACCGGGCAGGAGGCCCCGTTCGCCCGTGTCCTCGTACGAAACGACAGGCCCCCCCGGCCGCCGCGCGGACCGGGCGTGCGGAGTGGGGGCTGATTCGCGTACGGTTGACGGTCGCCCACGCACGTCAGAAGGGGGCCTTGGTGGCCGCGCAGAATGCCGCTGTCGACAGCACGGCGGATTCCGTCCGCGATCGGGAGATCGCGGTCGAGCAGACGCATCTCGATCAGGTGTACCGACGCCTTGAGGAGAAGATCCACGAGGCCGAGTTCCTCATGAACGACGCCGCCAAGCGCGGCCAGGTCGGTACGCCCGGCGCGCTCGCCGAGCGGGACGCGCAGGTCTTCCGCGCCGGGATCCACCTCAACCGCCTGAACAACGAGTTCGAGGACTTCCTCTTCGGGCGGATCGACCTCGTCCTCGGGAAGGACGGGGAGCGGGGCCCCGACGGCGCCTACACCTCCGTCGAGCCCGCCGACGACGCGATCCGGCCGGACCTCACCGCCGACATCGCCGAGACCCTGCACATCGGCCGCATCGGCGTGCTCGACACCGATTACGCGCCGCTCGTCATCGACTGGCGCGCCCCCGCGGCCGCGCCGTTCTACCGGTCGACCCCCAAGGACCCCGGCCGGGTCATCCGCCGCCGGGTGATCCGCTCCAAGGGCCGCAAGGTGCTCGGGGTCGAGGACGACCTGATGCGTCCGGAGATCACCGCCAGCCTCGACGGCCGGGAGCTTCCGGCCATCGGCGACGGCGCGCTGATGGCCGCCCTCGGGCGGGCCCGTACGCACACGATGCGGGACATCGTCTCGTCCATCCAGGCCGAGCAGGACCTGGTCATCCGCGCCCCCGCCGCCTCCGTCGCGGAGGTCGCGGGCGGGCCGGGCACCGGCAAGACGGCCGTCGCCCTGCACCGGGCCGCCTACCTCCTGTACCAGGACCGCCGCCGCTACTCGGGCGGCATCCTGATCGTCTCGCCGACCCCGCTGCTCGTCGCCTACACCGAGGGCGTGCTGCCCTCGCTCGGCGAGGAGGGGCAGGTCGCCATCCGGGCGCTCGGCTCCCTCGTCGACGGCGCCGAGGCGACCACGTACGACGACCCCGCCGTGGCCCGGATCAAGGGCTCCTCCCGCATGCTGAAGGTGCTCCGCAAGGCGGTGCGCGGCGCCCTGGAGCTGGGTGACGCCCCGGAGCGGCTGCGCGTGGTGGCCTTCGGCCGCCGCGTCGAGCTGGAGGCGCCGGAGCTGAACCGGATCCGGCAGAACGTGCTCGGCGGGACCGCGCCCGTGAACCTGCTGCGCCCGCGCGCCCGCAAGCTGCTCCTCGACGCCCTGTACGCGAAGACCGGCGCGAACGGCCGGCACAGCGACCCGGAGCTGGCGGCAGAGCTGCGCAGCGCCTTCGACGAGGACATCTCCACCGAGGACGACTTCCTCGGCTTCCTGAACGCCTGGTGGCCGGAGCTCACCCCGCGCCGGGTGCTGGCCGCGATGGCCGACGAGCGGCGGCTGGGCCGCTGGTCGCGCCGGGACCTGAACCCGCGCGAGACCCGCCAGCTGGCGCGTTCGCTGCGCCGGGTCGGCCCGGACGGCTCCGGCCCCCTCTCGGTGCACGACGTGGCGCTGCTGGACGAGCTGAACCAGCTCCTCGGTGCGCCCGCGCGGCCGAAGCGCAAGCGGGAGATGGACCCGTTGGACCAGCTCAGCGGGCTGGAGGAGCTGATGCCGACCCGGGAGGAGACCACCTGGGAGCGGGCGGAGCGGATCGCGGCGGAGCGGACCGAGTACGCGCACGTGATCGTGGACGAGGCGCAGGACCTGACGCCGATGCAGTGGCGGATGGTGGGCCGGCGGGGCCGTACGGGCACCTGGACGGTGGTCGGCGACCCGGCGCAGTCCTCGTGGACGGACCCGGACGAGGCGGCCGCGGCACGGGACGAGGCGCTGGGTTCCCGGCCGCGCCGGCGGTTCACGCTGACGGTGAACTACCGCAACCCGGCCGAGGTCGCCGAGGTGGCCTCGCGGGTGCTGGAGCTGGCGATGCCGGGGATGGAGCCGCCGACGGCGGTGCGTTCGACGGGCCTGGAGCCCCGCTTCACCACGGCCGGGGAGGACCTCGGGGCGGCGGTGCGGGAGGAGACGCGGCGGCTGCTGGAGCAGGTGGACGGCACGGTCGGCGTGGTCGTGGCCATGGACCGGCGCGCGGAGGCGGCGGGCTGGCTCGCCGACCTGGGCGAGCGGGCGGTGGCGCTGGGCAGCCTGGAGGCCAAGGGCCTGGAGTACGACGCCACGGTGGTGGTCTCCCCGGTGGAGATCGCGGAGGAGTCTCCGGCGGGCCTGCGGGTGCTGTACGTGGCGCTGACGCGCGCGACGCAGCAGCTGACGGTGGTGTCGGCGGAGGCCGACCGGCCGGACGCGGCCGGGGTGCCGGAGCTGCTGCGGCCCTGACCGGGGCGTGCGGCCGTTCGGCTCGCGGCCAGGCGCGTGACGGCGGTGTCCAACTCGCGGGAGGGGGGACCGCTTCCGGCGATCCTTTGTTAGCCTGGTTGAGACACCGGCTCGATCCAAGCCCCCGGGCCCAACCTTCGTCGCTTAGAGCGACCACTTGCCGCGAGGCGAGCATGGCGGGTCGGTGTCTTAGCCGGAACAGCAGGTCCGCGCCCTCCATCCTGTCTCTTAGGTCCGCGCCCTCCATCCGTGGAGGGCGCGGACCTGTTTTTTTGCGTGTACTCGCCATTTTGTGTGTACACACCATTCCAACCCCCCAGGTTCTCTCGTATGGTGGAAGAGTTCTTCCGAAATTTGTAGCTGGTTACCTCGTACCGGCTGGTAGGTGGGACGATCGGACAACAGGTCCCGCCCGTGCGGGACCCTGTGCGTACAGAAGAACCAGGGACAGAAGAGGAACACGGCCATGGCAACGGCGCCCAGCGTCTCGTATTCGATGACGGTCCGACTGGAAGTGCCCGCGAGCGGAACCGCGGTCTCCCAGCTCACCACCGCCGTGGAGTCTTCCGGAGGCTCGGTCACCGGCCTCGACGTGACCGCCTCCGGGCACGAGAAGCTCCGTATCGACGTCACCATCGCCGCCACCTCCACGGCCCACGCCGACGAGATCGTCGAGAAGCTGCGCGGCATCGAGGGCGTCAGCCTCGGGAAGGTCTCCGACCGAACCTTCCTGATGCACCTCGGCGGCAAGATCGAGATGTCGTCCAAGCACCCCATCCGCAACCGTGACGACCTCTCGATGATCTACACCCCGGGCGTCGCCCGCGTGTGCACGGCCATCGCCGAGAACCCCGAGGACGCGCGCCGCCTGACCATCAAGCGCAACTCCGTCGCAGTCGTGACCGACGGCTCCGCCGTCCTGGGCCTGGGCAACATCGGCCCGATGGCCGCACTGCCCGTCATGGAGGGCAAGGCGGCCCTCTTCAAGCGCTTCGCGGGCATCGACGCCTGGCCGATCTGCCTCGACACCCAGGACTCCGACGAGATCGTGGCCATCGTCAAGGCCATCGCCCCCGGCTTCGCCGGCATCAACCTCGAGGACATCTCCGCCCCCCGCTGCTTCGAGATCGAGGCCCGGCTGCGCGAGGCCCTCGACATCCCCGTCTTCCACGACGACCAGCACGGCACCGCCATCGTCGTCCTCGCCGCCCTCACCAACGCACTGCGCGTCGTGGGCAAGGCAGTTGAGGACGTCAAGGTCGTCATGTCGGGCGCCGGCGCCGCCGGTACGGCCATCCTCAAGCTGCTCCTCGCCGCCGGCGTGAAGAACGCCGTCAGCGCCGACATCCACGGCGTCGTGCACGCCGGCCGCCCCGACCTGGTCGACGCCGCCCCGGACTCCCCGCTGCGCTGGATCGCCGACAACACCAACCCCGAGGGCTACACCGGCACCCTCAAGGAGGCCGTGGTCGGCGCCGACGTCTTCATCGGCGTCTCCGCCCCCAACGTGCTCTCCGGCGAGGACGTCGCCGCCATGGCCGAGGGCGCCATCGTGTTCGCGCTCGCGAACCCGGACCCGGAGGTGGACCCGGCCGTCGCGCGCCAGACCGCCGCCGTCGTGGCCACCGGCCGCTCCGACTTCCCCAACCAGATCAACAACGTGCTGGTCTTCCCGGGCGTCTTCCGCGGCCTCCTGGACGCCCAGTCCCGGACCGTGAACACCGACATGATGCTGGCCGCCGCCACCGCCCTCGCCGACGTCGTCGGCCGGGACGAGCTGAACGCGAACTACATCATCCCGTCCGTCTTCAACGACAAGGTCGCGGGCGCCGTCGCCGGCGCCGTCCGCAAGGCCGCGCAGGCCGGTGCCGAGAAGGCCGCTGTGACGGGGCCCACGGCCTGATCCCGGCGCGTCGCGGGATGCGGGCCCGGCGGGGCACCTCTAGGGTTGCGGGGATGCCCGCGCAGCGCGCGGTCCGCATCAGCGTCGGAGCCTCGGGTGTGACGGAGCGTCACTGCGGCGTGACTGTGGCGCTTTTCGTGTGACCCTGGCGGGTGCCGGATTGGCTTTCCCGCCGCTGGTGGGGGCAGGATGCGTAACCGGGCGAGAGGGTCTGACGTTCAGACCCGGGTCCGGGGACTGTCCTAGGGCCCTGGCAGCATCGGCTTCGATCTCACGCCTCTAAGGCAAGTTGAACACGGGAGTACAACATGAACCGCAGTGAGCTGGTGGCCGCTCTGTCCGAGCGCGCCGAGGTGACCCGCAAGGACGCCGACGCCGTTCTGGCCGCGCTCGCCGAGACCGTCGGCGAGATCGTCGCCAAGGGCGACGAGAAGGTCACCATCCCCGGCTTCCTGACCTTCGAGCGCACCCACCGTGCCGCTCGCACCGCGCGCAACCCGCAGACCGGCGACCCCATCCAGATCCCGGCCGGCTACAGCGTGAAGGTCTCCGCGGGCTCCAAGCTCAAGGAAGCCGCCAAGGGCAAGTAGTACGCCCTTGTGCCGAGGGCCGCACAGGCCCTCGGGACGGCAGTAGTACGTAGAACGGCCGAGGGCGGCCACCCCGGTGGGGTGGCCGCCCTCAGGCCTTTCCCGGGCCTTCCAGGCCCTCCCAGGCCCCTTGCGGGCCCCGGGAGGGGAAGATCCGGAGGACGGCCGTCCCGGTTCGGCGGGACGGCCGTCAGGCGACGGTTGTCAGACGGCGGTTGCCAGGCAACGGTCGTCGGACGGCGGTCGTCAGACCAGGTCGCCGTTGGGGAGCTCGACCTTCGCGCCGAGCTCGACGAGCTTCTCCATGAAGTTCTCGTAGCCGCGGTTGATCAGGTCGATGCCGTGGACGCGCGAGGTGCCCTCGGCCGCCAGCGCCGCGATCAGGTACGAGAACCCGCCGCGCAGGTCGGGGATGACCAGGTCGGCGCCCTGCAGCTTGGTGGGGCCGGACACGACCGCCGAGTGCAGGAAGTTGCGCTGGCCGAAGCGGCAGGCGCTGCCGCCCAGGCACTCGCGGTACAGCTGGATGTGGGCACCCATCTGGTTCAGCGCCGAGGTGAAGCCGAGCCGGGACTCGTAGACCGTCTCGTGGACGATCGACAGGCCCGAGGCCTGCGTCAGGGCCACGACCAGCGGCTGCTGCCAGTCGGTCTGGAAGCCGGGGTGCACGTCCGTCTCCAGCGCGATGGCGTTGAGCGGGCCGCCCGGGTGCCAGAAGCGGATGCCCTCGTCGTCGATCTCGAAGGCGCCGCCGACCTTCCGGAAGGTGTTCAGGAAGGTCATCATCGAGCGCTGCTGCGCCCCGCGGACGTAGATGTTGCCGCCGGTCGCCAGGGCCGCGGAGGCCCAGGACGCCGCCTCCAGGCGGTCCGGGAGCGCCTTGTGGTTGTAGCCGCTCAGGCGGTCCACACCGGTGATCCGGATGGTCCGGTCGGTGTCCATCGAGATGATCGCGCCCATCTTCTGCAGCACGCAGATGAGGTCCTCGATCTCGGGCTCGACGGCGGCGTTGCTGAGCTCGGTGACGCCCTCGGCCAGGACGGCCGTCAGCAGCACCTGCTCGGTCGAGCCGACCGACGGGTAGGGCAGGCGGATCTTGCAGCCGCGCAGGCGCTGCGGGGCCTCCAGGTACTGGCCGCCCTCGCGCTTCTCGATGGTCGCGCCGAACTGGCGGAGCACGTCGAAGTGGAAGTCGATCGGCCGGCCGCCGATGTCGCAGCCGCCCAGGCCCGGGATGAAGGCGTGGCCGAGGCGGTGCAGCAGCGGGCCGCAGAACAGGATCGGGATGCGGGAGGAACCCGCGTGCGCGTCGATGTCGGCGACGTTCGCGCTCTCGACGTACGTGGGGTCGAGGACCAGCTCGCCCGGCTCCTCGCCGGGGCGCACGGTCACACCGTGCAGCTGGAGGAGACCGCGCACGACCCGCACGTCACGGATGTCGGGAACATTGCGCAGCCGGCTCGGTTCACTGCCGAGCAGGGCGGCCACCATGGCCTTCGGCACGAGGTTCTTCGCACCGCGGACACGGATCTCGCCCTCGAGCGGGGTTCCGCCGTGGACAAGCAGGACATCGTTGCCGGTCATGGATCTCGCGTTCCGGAGTGGATGGGCAGGGGACCAGACGTAAGGGTAAGGGCCACCACCCCCTTGTTTGTATGGGTGACGGGGCCGTAGGACTGTCATGAATTCGGTTCACCACGTACGGTGTCCGCCAGGTAGCGGAGTGTGCCGTTCCGGCGTGAATGGCGGCGCGCGCTCCCGTCTGCAGCCGTGCGCCCTGAGCTGCGCGTGATCGAATCCCGCCGCCCGCTCCCCCCGGAGGGCGAATGTGCGAGATCATGTGCCCATGACCGAGGTGTCCTCCCTCACAGGGCGGCTGCTCGTGGCCACCCCCGCCCTCGCGGATCCGAACTTCGACCGCGCGGTGGTGCTGCTGCTCGACCACGACGAGCAGGGCTCCCTCGGCGTGGTCCTCAACCGGCCCACCCCCGTGGACGTCCGCGACATCCTGCTGCCGTGGGCCCCGCTGGCCGGTGATCCGGGCGTGGTGTTCCAGGGCGGCCCCGTCGCCCTCGACTCCGCCCTCGGAGTCGCGGTGATACCGGGCGAGGAGGGCCCGCTCGGCTGGCGCCGGGTGCACGGGGCCATCGGCCTCGTCGACCTGGAGGCCCCGCCGGAACTGCTCGCCGCCGCCCTCGGGGGCCTGCGCATCTTCGCCGGTTACTCCGGCTGGGGGCCGGGCCAGCTGGAGGACGAGCTGGGCGACGGCGCCTGGTACGTCGTGGACTCCGAGCCCGGCGACGTCTCCTTCCCCGACCCCGAACGGCTGTGGCGGGCGGTGCTGCGCCGCCAGCGCAGCGAGCTCGCGATGGTCGCCACCTATCTGGACGACCCGTCGCTGAACTGACCCGGGCGGCGTTCAGTACCCTGGTTTTTATGAGCACTCTCGAGCCCGATCGCGGGACTGGTACGGGGACCCTCGTAGAGCCGACGCCCGTGGTGTCCCACGGCGACGGCGACCACGAGCGCTTCGCCCACTACGTCCAGAAGGACAAGATCATGGCGAGCGCCCTCGACGGCACCCCCGTCGTCGCGCTCTGCGGCAAGGTCTGGGTGCCGGGCCGCGACCCGAAGAAGTACCCCGTCTGCCCCATGTGCAAGGAGATCTACGACTCCATGGGCGCCGGCGGCGACAAGGACAAGGGCGGCAAGGACAAGTAGCGGGTCCGGCTCCGCCGGGAAGGCCCCCGGGCGTGCACGCAGGTGCGCCCCCCGGGGGCCTTCTCATTTGTCCGGACCTTTCGCTCCCGGAGCCTTTGCCGGGCCCGGTGGCGGGGTTAGGGTCGGCGGCACGAGCGCTGTGCCGCACGAGTGCTGTGCCCGCACGAGTGCTGTGCTGCGTGAGCGCGCGCCGCGCGAGTGCGTGCTGTGAGGGGCTGACGCATGGACCTGATCCCCGTACCCCGGGTGGCCGTTCCCGACGAGGAGGGCCGCCGTTACGTGTTCGGGCCCGAGCCGGTGCTCGACGCCGGGCCGGGCTGCGAGGGGGTCGCGCGCTGGCTGCGGCGGGAGGTCGGGGGCGCCACCGGGTGGGCGCTGCCGGCGGGGGCGCCGGGCGATCTGCGGCTGCGGCTGGACCCCGCGGGGACGGGGCCCGAGGCGTACCGGCTGGAGGTCGGCGCCGACGGGGTCGAGCTGACCGGCGGGGACGCGGCCGGGCTGTTCTGGGCCGCCCAGACGCTGCGTCAGCTCCTGGGCGCCGACGCCTTCCGGCGGGCCCCGCTGCGGCCCGGGCGGGCCTGGGACCTGCCGTACGCCCGCATCGCCGACCGGCCCCGCTTCGGCTGGCGCGGGCTGATGCTGGACGTGGCCCGGCACTTCATGCCCAAGGACGGCGTACTGCGGTACATCGACCTGCTCGCCGCGCACAAGCTCAACGTGCTGCACCTGCACCTGACGGACGACCAGGGCTGGCGCATCGAGATCGAGCGGCATCCCGAGCTCACGGAGACCGGCTCCTGGCGGCCCCGCAGCCGGTGGGGGCACCGGGCGTCCCCGCTGTGGAACGAGACCCCGCACGGCGGCTTCTACACCCACGACGACATCCGCGAGATCGTCGCCTACGCGGCCGAGCGGCACGTCCGGATCGTCCCCGAGGTCGACATCCCCGGGCACTCCCAGGCGGCGATCGCCGCCTACCCCTGGCTGGGCAACGCCGACGTGGTGGACACGGCGGCGCTGCGGGTGTGGGAGGACTGGGGCGTCAGCGAGAACGTGCTCGCGCCGACCGAGGAGGTCCTGCGCTTCTACGAAGGGGTCTTCGAGGAGCTGCTGGAGCTGTTCCCGCCCGAGGTCTCGCCGTTCGTGCACGTCGGCGGCGACGAGTGCCCCAAGGACCAGTGGCGGGCCTCGGCGACGGCACAGTCGCGCATCCGGGAGCTGGGCGTGGACGGGGAGGACGGCCTCCAGTCCTGGTTCATCCGGCACTTCGACCGGTGGCTCGCCGAACGGGGCCGCCGGCTCATCGGCTGGGACGAGATCCTGGAGGGCGGCCTCGCGGACGGCGCGGCCGTCTCCTCCTGGCGCGGCTACGTGGGCGGGATCGCCGCCGCCGAGGCCGGGCACGACGTGGTGATGTGCCCTGAGCAGCAGGTGTACCTGGACCACCGTCAGGCGGACGGCCCCGACGAGCCGATGCCCATCGGGTACGTCCGCTCCCTGGAGGACGTCTACCGGTTCGAGCCGGTGCCGCCGAAGCTGTCGCCGGAGGCCGCCGCGCACGTGCTGGGTGCGCAGGCCAACGTGTGGACCGAGGTGATGGAGCACCAGGGGCGGGTCGACTACCAGGTGTTCCCGCGGCTGGCCGCCTTCGCGGAGGCGGTGTGGTCGTGGATGCCGGAACCGGAATCCCGTGACTGGGCCGGCTTCGAGGCGCGGGTGCCGGCGCACCTGGCGCGTCTGGACGCCCTCGGGGTCGCTTACCGGCCACCTGGCGGACCGCTGCCGTGGCAGCGGCGGCCGGGGGTGCGGGGGCGTCCGCGCGAGGGCGCGCCCCCGATCGTGTGACCCGGGGGAGCGGGCGCCCGTGCGGACGGGGGGCGCTCCCCGCGACCGGAAGCGGAACTCTTCGGGAACCTATGGAACTGTCGCTCGAACAAGGCCGATACGGGGGAAAACGGACGTTCGGGTCGGTGTCGTACGAAGGTGGATCCGGCCGGTCCGGAGGGATCCGTCCGGGGCGGGTCCCGGGAGCGCGGCCGGGGGTCGGACCGGGTGAAAGGGGCGTGAAGGGCCGGCGCACGGGAGGTGTCCCGGCCGGGCCGCCTCCGGGCTCCGGGCGGACGGGGACGGTGGTACCCGGGAGACCCTCGCGCCGGGCGCTCCCGAAGATGTGCCAGAGTTGCCACGTCCCGGCGGTGAGCACGTACCGTACGGCGGACAGGCGTGAGCGCCAGGACCGGGACATCGGGAAGGGGCAGCTGGGTTGACCACGCACGCACCGCACACACCGCATTCGGCTCAGGGGCCGCACACCCCGTACGCGTCGCCGGGGCAGGCGGCGCAGTCCGTGATGCTGCCGGCCTCGCTCGACGAGGCCGTCGCGGCGCTCGCCGCCATGCCCGCGGCCGTCCCGGTGGCCGGCGGCACCGACCTCATGGCCGCCGTCAACGCCGGACTGCTGCGGCCCGCCGCTCTGGTGGGCCTCGGGCGGATCAGCGAGATCCGCGGCTGGCAGTACCAGGACGGGCACGCCCTGCTCGGCGCCGGCCTGACGCACGCCCGGATGGGGCGGCCGGATTTCGCCGCTCTGATCCCGGCGCTGGCCGCCGCCGCACGCGCGGCCGGCCCGCCGCAGATCCGCAACGCCGGCAGCAGATCCGCAACGCCGGCACCCTCGGCGGCAACATCGCGACGGCCGCGCCGACCGGTGACGCGCTGCCCGTGCTGGCCGCGCTGGAGGCGGTGCTGGTCATCGTCGGCCCCGGCGGCTCGCAGCGCGAGATCCCCGTCTCCCACCTGCTCGCCGGCCGGGACATGCTGCGGCCCGGCGAACTGATCGGTTTCGTGCGGGTGCCGCTGCTGCACGCCCCCCAGGTGTTCCTGAAGGCCACGGGCCGGACGGGGCCGGGGCGCGCGGTGGCCTCGGTCGGGCTCGTGCTGGACCCCGCGCGGCGGGGCGTGCGGTGCGCGATCGGCGCGGTGGCCCCGATGCCGCTGCGGCCGCTGGAGGCCGAGCAGTGGGTGGCCTCGCTGATCGACTGGGACGGGGACCGCAGTCTGGCCCCGGAGGCCCTGGAGGCCTTCGGAGAGTACGTCGCGGCGGCGTGCGTGCCCGACCAGGGGCAGCAGGTCTCCGCCGGAGTACTGCATCTGCGGCGCACCGTCGCCGTGCTGGCGCGCAGGGCCCTGGGGAGGGCGCTGACCTCATGAGTGAGAACGAGAACGTGAGCGGAACGACCGGGGACACGGGGAACGCGGGGAGCATGGGCAACGGCGGCCCCGAGGGGGCGGCCGCGGGGGCCGGCTGGGGCTGGGAGCCGGTGCCGCACGGCGGCGACTACGACTCCGACGCCACCGCCTTCGTGCAGCTGCCGCAGGACATGCTGGACGCGCTCGACACGGGGGAGCCGCTCGCGGCGCCCGGGCACGGCTTCGTGCCGCCTCCGATGATCATGCCGCTGGGCTCGTCCGGCAGTACGGACCCCAGCGCCACCGGGACCTGGACGATGCCGGCCCAGTGGCCCGACGCGGGCGGTGCGCCCGCACAGGGCCCGGCCGCCGACACGGCCGCGGCGGCTCCGGCCCGCGGCCCGATCCCGGCGTCCAGGCGGCCGAGCCGGAGGCGCACGCGGAGTTCCACGGCGGCGCGCGGCCCGAGGGCGCGCAGGGGCAGGCGGAAGCGCAGGTCCAGCCGCAGTCGGGCTTCCGCCTGGCTTCCCACGCGGGCGCGCACGGGACGGCGCAGCACGTGGCGCATGTGCAGCACGGGGAGCACGGCGAGCCTGCGGGGCAGGGAGAGCACGCGGGGCACGCGGGGCATGTGGGGCACGCGGAGCAGCAGCACGCGCAGCACTACGCCGACCCGCACGCCGGGGCGGATCCGGGGGCGACGGCCGAGTGGCAGTTCCCGGACGCCCTGCACCGGGACGAGGAGCCCGCGGCGACCGGGCACTGGACGCTGCCGGCCGACCTGACGGGCGGCGGGGCTGGTGCTGGTGCCGGGGTTGGTGCGGATGCCGGGGCCGGCGGTGAGGTGTCCGGCGGGACCGGGGAGTTCCGGGTCGGCGGGCCCGACGCGGGCTGGGGTCAGGCTCCCGTGACGCTGCCGGGCGGTGCTCCCGCCCCCTGGGCGGCGCCCGAGGTGCCGGCCGGGCCGGGTGCGGAGGACGTGGCGGCCGCGGCCGAGACGCCGCTGAGCTCCGGCGTGCTGCCGGGCGGCGGTGCCCCCGGGGCGCACGGGGCCGGGGCGCCGGGACGCGGGCCGAGGGTGCTGGGCGGTCCCGGTGTCGGGACCCCGCTGCCCGAGGGCTACCCCCAGGCCGGGCCGGAGCCCGAGTCCGTGCTGGAGGCCGCCCCGGACATCGAGGCCTCCCACGGCCACGGCCCGGCGCAACCCCCGGCCGGGGACGAGCGGCCGCGGCCGGCGGAGGCGGAGGCCGAAGGCGCCGGCACCGAGCCGGAGGAGGGGCCCGCCCCTGCCCCGGCACCGGGCGGGGCGCACGGGCACGGCTTCGCGGAGGGGGCCGCCGCCCCCGCCGGAGCGGAGGCCGCGCCCGCGCCGGGTGAGGACACCGCCGACAGCGCCGTGCCGGCACCGGCCGGGCACGACACCGGGGAGTTCCCGCTCGGGGAGGCGGCGTACGAGGAAGAACGGCAGCCCGCCGTCGCCCATCACGAGCACCCTTCCGCTTCGTACGTCCTGCGCGTCAACGGCGCCGACCGGCCCGTCACCGGCGCCTGGATCGGCGAGTCCCTGCTCTACGTGCTGCGCGAGCGGCTCGGCCTGGCCGGCGCCAAGGACGGCTGCTCGCAGGGCGAGTGCGGGGCGTGCGCGGTGCAGGTCGACGGGCGGCTCGTCGCCTCCTGCCTGGTCCCGGCGGCGACGGCGGCCGGCTCCGAGGTCCGCACGGTGGAGGGGCTCGCCCGGGGCGGGGAACTCTCGGACGTGCAGCAGGCGTTGTGCAGGTCGGGCGGGGTGCAGTGCGGGTTCTGCGTGCCCGGCATGGCCATGACCATCCATGACCTGCTGGAGGGCAACCACGCGCCCAGCGACCTGGAGACCCGGCAGGCGCTCTGCGGCAACCTGTGCCGCTGCTCCGGCTACAAGGGCGTCATCGAGGCGGTCCGCGAGGTCATCGCGGAGCGCGAGGCCACCGCCGCTCAGGCGGCGGAGGGCATGGCCCCGGAAGCCCCGGCGGAGGCGCTCATCCCGCACCAGGCACAGCCCGGCGAAGGCGGCGTGCACGGCTTCGACGCCCCTGCACCGGGCCCCGACGGGACCTTCGGCGGCAACGGCTTCGACGTCTCGGGCGCGTTCGACACGTCCGGCGGCTTCGACCCGGCGCTGCCCGGCCCGAACGGCACCCTGGGCGGCAACGGCTTCGAGGTGGCGGCCGGCTTCGACACCGCCGCGCCCGGCCCGAACGGCACCCTCGGCGGCAACGGCTTCGACGCGTCCGGCATGTGTATAAGAGACAGGACGCGTTCGACGCGCTCGACACGACGGGCGCCCTCGGCATCCCGGGCACCCCGGGCGCGACCGGCGGGGCGGCCCCCGCCCCGCACGGCTTCGAAGGCCCCCACGGGCCCCATGGCCCAGGCCACGGCACCCCCCAGGGCCCCCACGGCACCAGCAGCAGCGGATTCGACGGGATCCACCACAACGGAGGCATGGCGTGAGCGGGCAGGACGCGGCCACGGCGACGACCACGACCACCACCATGACCATGGCGACGCTCAACGTGGGCGTCGGCGCCGACGGCGACGGCGACGGTGGCAACGGCGACCAGCAGCGCACCGCGCGCGGCATCGGAGCCTCCGTCCCCTCGGCGGACACCCGCGCCAAGGCCGAGGGCACCTTCCCCTACGCCGCCGACCTGTGGGCCGAGGGCCTGCTGTGGGCCGCCGTGCTGCGTTCCCCGCACGCCCACGCCCGCATCCGCTCCATCGACACCACGGCCGCCGCCGAGATGCCCGGCGTGCGCGCCGTCATCACCCACGCCGATGTCCCCGGCGCCACCACCCACGGCCGCCGCATCGCCGACCGGCCGGTCTTCGCCCACGACGTCGTGCGCCACCACGGCGAGCCCATCGCCGCCGTCGCCGCCGACCACCCCGACACGGCCCGCCTCGCGGCCGCCGCCATCGCCGTCGAGTACGAGCTCCTCGACGCCGTCACCGACCCCGAGCAGTCCTTCGGCGCCGCCCCCCTCCACCCGGACGGCAACCTGATCCGGCACATCCCGCTGCGCTACGGCGACCCGGACGCGACCGGCGAGGTGGTCGTCGAGGGCCTCTACCGCATCGGCCGCCAGGACCCGGCCCCCATCGGCGCCGAGGCCGGCCTCGCCGTGCCGCGCCCCGACGGCGGCGTCGAGATCTACACCGCCTCGACCGACCCGCACACCGACCGCGATCTCGCCGCCGCCTGCTTCGGCCTCGACCCGGACCGCGTCCGCGTCGTCGTCACCGGTGTCCCCGGCGCCACGGCCGACCGCGAGGACCCCGCCTTCCAGCTCCCGCTCGGCCTCCTCGCCCTGCGCACCGGCTGCCCGGTCAAGCTGGCCGCCACCCGCGAGGAGTCCTTCCTCGGCCACGCCCACCGCCACCCGACCCTGCTGCGCTACCGCCACCACGCGGACGCCGAGGGCCGGCTGGTCAAGGTCGAGGCGCAGATCCTGATGGACGCCGGCGCCTACGCCGACGCCTCCGCGGAGTCCCTCGCGGCGGCCGTGGCCTTCGCCTGCGGCCCGTACGTGGTCCCGCACGCCTTCGTCGAAGGCTGGGCGGTCCGCACGAACAACCCGCCCTCCGGCCACGTCCGGGGCGAGGGCGCCATGCAGGTCTGCGCGGCCTACGAGGGCCAGATGGACAAACTCGCGGCCGCCCTCGGCATCGACGGCGCCGAACTGCGCCTGCGCAACGCGCTCGCCACCGGCGACCTGCTGCCCACCGGCCAGACGGTCACCTGCCCGGCCCCGGTCGCCGAACTCCTGCGCTCGGTCCGCGACTTCCCCCTCCCCTCCCTCCCCAAGGACACCCCGGAGGAGGACTGGCTGCTGCCCGGCGGCCCCGAGGGCGCGGGCGAGCCCGGCGCCGTGCGGCGCGGGGTCGGCTACGGCGTGGGCATGGTCCACATGCTCGGTGCCGAGGGTGCCGACGAGGTGTCCACCGCCACCGTGAAGGTGGCGGGCGGCGCCGCCACCGTCATCTGCGCGGCCGTCGACACCGGCCAGGGCTTCTCCACCCTCGCCCGCCAGATCGTCCAGGAGGTCCTGGGCATCGACGAGGTGACCACGGCCCCCGTCGACACCGACCAGCCGCCCGCGGGCCCCTCCGCCCACGGCCGGCACACCTGGGTCTCGGGCGGGGCCGTGGAACGGGCCGCGAAAATGGTCCGCACCCAGCTCCTCCAGCCGATGGCCCACCAGCTCGGCATGTCCACCGAACTCCTCCAGATCCAGGACGGCCGGATCACGTCGTACGACGGGGCCTTCTCCCTCTCCGTCGCGGAGGCCATAGAGGGCAAGGAGCTCTGGGCGACGGCCCAGTGCCGCCCGCACCCGACGGAGCCGCTGGACGACCACGGCCAGGGCGACGCCTTCGTGGGCCTGGCCTTCTGCGCGATCCGCGCGGTGGTCGACGTGGACATCGAGCTCGGCACGGTCCGGGTGGTGGAGCTGGCCGTCGCGCAGGACGTGGGCCGCATCCTCAACCCCCGCCAGCTGGAGGCCCGTATCGAAGCGGGCGTCACCCAGGGCGTCGGCGCGGCCCTGACCGAAAACCTCCGCTCGGTCGCCGGCCTGGTCCGCCACCCCGACCTGACGGGCTACCCCCTGCCGACGTCGCTGGACGCCCCGGCGGTGCGGATCGTCCGGCTGGTGGAGGAACGGGACGTCGTCGCCCCCTTCGGGGCGAAGGCGGCGAGCGCGGTCCCGGTGGTGACGACCCCGGCGGCGGTGGCCTCGGCGGTGCGCGCGGCGACGGGCCGACCGGTGAACAGGATCCCGATCCGGCCATCCGCGGCGGTGGCGGTGTCCAACTCGTAGCGGCCTGCCCCACCTTGCCGTCGGTGCCGGTCGTTAGAGTGGCGGGTGACACGGGGGACGCGCGCGTGCGAACGGGTGCGGACGGGGACGGGAAGTGGGGGAGGCCATCGTGGCAGGGGAAAGCACACTGGGACTGCTGGGCGGCGGCAGTCTCGCCGGGGGCCTGGCGGACGCGGTGATGCGCCAGGCGAAGGCGCTCGAGGTCGAGTACGAGTCGCTCACGGACGCCAAGAACCGCGTCGACGCCCTGCTGAAGAAGCTGGACGGCTCACAGGCGGACGCCGGCAAACTCGCCCACGGCACCCTCCCCGCCGGCTCCCTCGGCACGGGCTTCGCGGAGGCGGAGAGCCTGTTCAAGGCGTACGACAAGGTCCACAGCGAGCTCCAGAAGCTCTCGGCGGGCCTGGCGGGCCAGATCGAGGCCCTCGGCATCGCCATCCAGACGGCGGGCAAGGGCTACGCGGGCGTGGACGAGGACACACAGGCGCGGATGCGGGCCCTGATCAGGCGCTCGAAGGAGGAGTACGACCCGGACCGCGACCCGCTGGTGAAGCAGGAGAAGGAAGCGCAGAAGCAGCAGGGCTCGACGCCCTCCACTCCGACTCCTACTCCGAGCACGTCGAAGGGGACGATCTGATGGCGACGACGAACTTCGAGGGCTACTCGCACGAGCAACTGCTGGCGATGATCGCCTCCCTCGACCCGGAGACGGTCAAGGCACGTGCCACGCAGCTGGCGGACGCTGCGATCGCCCTCAACGAGATCGGTGACAGCCTCAAGCGCCACGAGGTCAAGGGCTGGGAGGGCGAGGCGGCCGACAAGTTCCAGGACTGGGTGAGCCGCGCGGGCAACGCCACGCTGACGCTGGGCAAGTACAGCGACGTGGGCAGCCAGTGGATGACGCACGCAGCCCAGACGATGATCGAGGTCAAGGCCAACACCCCGAAGTACGACAAGGGGGCCGCCGACAACCTTGAGGCGGCCCGCAAGTACCACAACGACCCGGATGCCCAGCAGGTCGGCCAGACGGCCCACGCGAAGCTCACGGCCGACCACGAGCAGGCGGTCCAGCAACTGACGAAGCTGGCCCAGTCGTACGACTGGTCGGCGACGCAGCTGAGCAGCGCGGAGGCCCCGACGTTCCCGCCGCCGCCGGGGGTGTTTGAGCCGAGCAAGTCCGAAGGAAGTACCTATATCGACCGTGCAAGCGGAGGGCAGAGTCCTGGGGGCTACTCAGGAAGCCCGGGGTATGGGACGTCTGGGGCTGGCACGGGAGGTTCCCACCAGTCGAATGGGGTAGTGACCGGTCTGCCGCAGAGCGGCGACCACTCCCTGCCCTCGGCGACTGGGCCCGCACCGACGCATCCCCCGACGGTGCTGCCGGACCGGGGTGTAGACGTGGATCTCGATCATGTCGCCACCCTTCCGGACAAGACCATCCCGCCTACTTCTGGTCTACCTGTCGGACCCGGTCCGGGCATGCCTGGTGGGAACCCTCCCAGCGGGCCCGTACTGCCTCTGCCTCTGCCATCAATCGGTGGACCGTCGTCGCTGGGCGGCGGGCCGGTGCCCATAACGCGGCCTCCCGTTGGCATCGGCGGCAAGGTTGGGGGCATTCCGGTTCCGTCGCCGCGCGATACCGGCATCGTGGGCGGCCGACCGATCTCCACCGGTGGGTCCAGCGCGGGCATCCCCCGCAGCACGGTCATCGGTGCGGAAGGCCCGCATACGGGTGGCGGCCGTGGAATGCCCGGCATGATGGGTGGCGGCCTGGGTGGCCCCCACGGCACCCCGGGCGGTCGTGCTGCTGGTCGGCGACTGTCCATGGAGCCGGGTGGTGTGGTCGGTGGCCGTCAGGCCGCGGCTGGGGGCCAGCCGTTCACCCAGGGCGGTTCGGGCCTTGTGCGCGGGTCGGGTACAGGCGTGGTGGGCCATGGCGGCGCCACTTCCCAGGCTCCGAGTCGACGGCGCGCAGACCAGGGGGGCGACCGCCCCGACTACCTGGCCGAGGACGAAGAGACCTGGCAGGGCAACCGTCGTGTTGTGCCGCCGGTGATCGATTGAGCGGAACGGACGATGCACGGGATGCGCATGTGGAAGGCGACCTCGGCCCTGGTGGGTCTGCTGCTGGCTGGGGTCGCCGCGACCCCGGCCCATGCGCAGACCATCCGAGAGCAGCAGTGGCATCTCGACGCCATGAAAGCCGACGACATCTGGAAGATCAGCACTGGTGAAGGTGTCACTGTCGCTGTTATCGACGGCGGTGTCGGGCGGATTCCGGAACTTGAAGGTCAGGTTCTCCCAGGCAAGGATTTCGCGGCGGGGCAAACAGGCTACGAGGGCGACGAGCGTAACGACTACAACAAGCACGGAACTGGCATTGCTGCGGTGATCGCCGGCTCTGGAAAGCATCCGAGCGGTGACGGAGCGTATGGGTTGGCGCCTGGCGCGAAAATTCTCCCCATCCGGGTGCCTCTGGATCTGAGTCCGTCCACCCCGACCTGGGTCTCTGCTATTCGGTATGCCGCAGATTCGAATGCCAAGATCATCAACATCTCCTTGGGGGTCGAAGGCTCAGCGAAAGACGACCTGGCGCGTTCCGAGGCTGTCAAATATGCGCTCTCGAAGGGGAAGTTGATCTTTGCTGCGGTGGGAAACGATGGCAACACAACCAATTGGGTTGAATATCCCGGCGCCACACCTGGCGTCGTAGGTGTCGGGTCAGTGGGGCCTGACGGCGGTGCGGCAAAGCAGTCCCAGCATGGCCCGCAAGTCGACCTGTCAGCCCCTGGCGTTGACATCGTCACCGCGTGCGCGGGTAAAACGGAGCTGTGTAAGAGCAGCGGCACCAGCGACGCCACAGCCCTAACCTCCGCCTCCGCCGCCCTCCTCTGGTCCGTCCACCCCACCTGGACCAACAACCAGATCCTCCGCGTCCTCCTCAACACCGCCGGCAAGCCCGTCGACGGCGTCGAGCGGAACGACTACATCGGCTACGGCGTAGTCCGCCCCCGCGTCGCGCTCCCCACCCCCGGCGACCCCGGCCCGCCGGACGTGTACCCGCTCCCCCA
>NZ_JZWV01000214.1 GCF_000966975.1 Streptomyces katrae
CGGCAGGCCAAGGACACGCCCGTTCCCTCGACCGGAGGAAAGATCACCCCGTCGCAGGCGCCGCACGCCGCTCCTGCGGTAGACAAGGGCGACGGCAGCAGCTGGACCTGGATCGCCCTCGGCCTCGGGGCCTGTGTCCTGATCGGCGGTGCCGTCACCGCGGTCGTCGTACGCAGGGCGGCCAATCGCTGAACCGCACGGGAGTGGAGCGCACCGGATGTCCTTCGACGAGGAATGGGCCACGGCGCGCGCCACCGCCGCCGCCAACGCGGCCCTGCGGCTCGACCACGCCGGCAGCGCCCCCGGCACGCCCGACCTCGCACTCAACCAGGACCACATCGGCGCCATCGGCAGCGAGGCCCACAAGCTCCACTCCCGCCTCCAGACCGACGGCCGGCACGCCGCCACCGCCTCCACCGAGGCGGCCGGCGCGCTCTCGAGGGAGGGCTTCGCCACCGGGGCGGCCCTCGCCAAGGCCAACAGTCGCTGGGAGAGCCAGGTCAAGACCCTCGTCGCCGCCTGCGCCCAGATCTCCAACGGGCTCAACTACTCCCTCTCCTCCCATGCCAAGGAAGAGCAGCAGCTCTACGCCGAGTTCACGTCCTCCAAGATCGACGAGTACCTCAAGTAGCGAAGGGCTGCGCGCGGCCGTGCTGACGTACGAGAACGTCCTGAACGCCCCGGTCGACAAACTCGCCGCCGCCGTCCGCGACTGGCAGGCGATGGTCGTCAAGCTGGAGGAGCTGGCAGAGGCCGCCCGCAACGGCATGAAGGCCAAGGCCGACAAGGCCGAATGGAGCGGGGTCACCGCGGGCGTGGCGCGGCCGTTCGTCGTCAAGACCGCCAAGGAGTTCGAGGACGCCGCCAAGGAGGCCAAGGGCATCCACCAGGCCCTCACCCAGGGCCACGACACCTTCCGGTCCTCCCGCGAACGGCTGAGGAAGATCGCCGAGGAAGAAGCCCCCGCCGCCGGCTTCCGCGTCGACGCCAAGGGGAAGGTCGAGACGTTACCCCTGGCCACCGACGCGGACCGCGACGCGGCCCGGCACGACCCCGACTACCAGGAGTCGCTCCGCATCAACCGGCCCCTGTGGCAGGCGAAGGTCGACGCCGCCATCGACTCCTGCGACGACGTCGACCAGTCCCTCGCCCGCCTCCTGAACGCCAACCTCGCCGAGGACCACAACTTCAGCGTCCCGAAGTACGCCAACCTCACCGCCGAACAGGCCGGCCGTGCCACGGACCTCGCGAGGAAGGGCCGGAACCTCTCGCACGCCGAGCTGACGGAGCTCAACGAGCTGCTGGCCGACAACGCCAAGGTCCCGGAGTTCTCCACCACCTTCTACGGCAACCTCGGCCCCAGGGGCGCGCTCCAGTTCTTCGGCACCATGGCGACCGACACCTACGAGTACGGGAAGCTGGACGAGCAGCGGCTGAAGGACGTCCAGGAGCTCCAGAGGAACCTGGGCTTCAACCTGGCCACCGCCACCCGCTCCACCACCGAACCCCACCTGCCCGACAGCTACGCGGCGGAGCTCCGCAAGCTGGGCACCCAGCAGATCCCCCTGGCCCGCTACGACCAGAACCCGCCCTACGGGTACCAGCTGCTCGGCGGGATCATGCGCTACGGGAACTACGACCCGAAGTTCCTCGTTCCGATCGCCGAACACGCGACGCAGATCCACGCCAAGAACCCGGACTTCTTCGGCCAGACCCGCCAGCTCAACGGCTACGGCAAGAACATGCTGAACCCCTCCGGGATCAACGGAGCGGGCTACGACCCGGTGGTCAGCTTCCTGGAGGCGCTCGGCCACAGCCCGGAGGCGTCGGCCCAGTTCTTCGACCCGAAGAGCCACCCGCACGCCTACAACCAGGACGGCACCGAGAAGTCTGGGGCAGCGGACCTGGGCAAGGATGCCAGGGGAAAGCCGGTCGAGAGCTACCTCGACTTCTTCGCCAACGGGAAGTACCACTCCACCATCGACATGGAAGGCATGAACCCCGACGACCTGAAGAAGGCCGGCACCTACATGCCCGATGCCCTGGGGCATGCCCTGGAAGCGGCAACTCTCGGCCACGCCTGGGACGACCCCAAGCCCGAGCTCCACCGGACCGAGGCGGGGGCGCACGTCATGGAGGCTGTAGCGCTGAAGTACGGCGGCGACGCCGGACTTCTCAAGCAGCACGAGGTCCTCGCGGACAGCCTGGGAAACATGACCGCCGGCTACATCGACGACGTCAACTGGGGGCTGAACGAAAACGACGAGCAGAGCGTCTTCGCCCCACACGACGGCGACAGGCAAGCACACGCGAAATTCGGGCGTGACGGTGCCCGTGACCTGTTGGCCGCCCTCGGGCAGCACCCCGACGCCTACGCCACTGCATCCACCGCCGAACGCGTCTACTCCACGAGCGTCCTGGAGAGCCAGGCCGTACACGACGGCGCGATCGACGAGGGCCGGGCTCGGGCGGCGATCCGAAGCAGTGCCGAGGTGCAGGGCATCCTCGACCAATCGCGGGCGGAACAAGTCAAGGGAGAGGCCGACAAGAGGCAGGAGGCGTACGAGAAGGCGCACGAGCAGAGCTCCTCCTGGATTGAGTTCGGCACCACGGCCGCCATCGCGGCCAGTGTCGCCTTCCTGCCCGCTACGGCGGCTGCGGCAGGCGTGGCGGCGGTCGTCGTCCCCCTGGCCATGGACACCGGTACCGGTCTCGTTGAGCAGGCCGCCGGGCAGGTCATCGGGGAGTGGTCGGACGAGGCCAAGGAGGAACACAAGGACAAGCTCGGCGGTCAGGCACACGATGCGAACAAGGCGATGTTCAAGGCCGGTGAGCGCAACGCCGAGGCGCCCATGCTGGTATTCATGCGCCGTCATGACATCGATCAGAACGGCGAGTTCGGCAACGACCTCATGGAATCGATGCGCATCGGCTACGCGACCGGTAACTCCGTCGCCAACCAGCAGGGTCACGAGGCGCAGACCAAGGGCATCGAGTGAACCGCGTTCGGACGGGGTCGCATCCGACGGGAGTCGTGGTGGGCTTGGCGTTCGTCGTCACGGCGACTGTGGGCTGCTCCGGTGGAAGGCCCGAGCAGCAGGCCCCGGTGCCGACCGTGACCAGGGTCTCAGCTGATCAGGCCTGTGCCGGCCTGTTCCCTGAAGACGGCAGGAAGGCGCTGGAGCGGGTTCTTGAGTCCACGGAGTTCCAGCTTCTGAACCAGAAGTGGAATCCGGACGCCCGGGCCGTCGCACAGGTGATGGAGGACGCGTACAGGTCTGGCAAGAGGATCAATGAGATGCCTCAGTCGACCTGCGAGGTCGCAGGTTCAGACAAGGGACATTACGTGCCGACGTTGTCGATGCAGTTCACGGCGTACAGCCTGTACGCCGGAGATCCCGTCGACTTCCCGGGCGTGAGCGACCGGGGTGTGCGGGTGGCTGTCCGTGAACAGAAGTTCGTGCACCTCTCCTATGACTGCGTCAGCCCCCGCGTGGGCTCCACAGCGGACGTTCCCCTGCGAATCAAGGTCCTGTTCCACGAGCAGTGGCCCGGGAGCAAAGGCGAAACCATCCTCCGCCCCGACTACCTGGCCATCACCCACTCCGCCGCCCTCGCCGTCGCCAAGGAGCTCCAGTGCGCGGGCGACGGCGGCCTGCCCGCCCGGGCCTCGGACCTGCCGCCCGGCTGAAAGCCGAAGGCCGCCCGGGGGAGTCCCCCCCGGGCGGCCTTCGTTTCCTCCCCGAGGCCGTGACCGGAATCGAACCGGTGTAACTCGCTTTGCAGGCGAGTCCCTAAACCTCTCGGGCACACGGCCTTGTGGTGCTTCGACGGGTACGACGCTACGGGGCCCCGGTTCGAGCCGGAAGGGAGGCGCGGGGGATGCAATGTGACTGCCATGCGGCGTTTACACGGGCCGTCCGGCCTAGGTCTCGAGGAGCACGTGGGATCCGACCAATTGACAGGGGCGAATCAAGGCCGCGCACCTTACTCTGGGGCGATGAGTGCCCTTGAACCCCGGATATCAGCGACCCCCGCCGCCCCGTCCACACCGCCGGGCGGCATTCTGGGGCCCGCGTACCGGACGTTGAGCGTCGGGATCATTTCCGTGATCTTCCTGATCGCCTTCGAGGCCACCGCCGTCGGGACCGCCATGCCCGTCGCCGCGCGTGAGCTCGACGGCATCGGGCTCTACGCCTTCGGGTTCTCCGCCTACTTCACCACCAGCCTCTTCGGCATGGTCCTGGCCGGCCAGTGGGCCGACCGGCAGGGGCCGCTGCGGCCGCTGAGCGTCGGGATCGGGGGCTTCGCCGCCGGGCTGGTGTGTTCCGGGACGGCCACCGTCATGGGGGTGTTCGTGCTGGGGCGGGCCGTGCAGGGGTTCGGGGGCGGGCTGGTGATCGTCGCGCTGTACGTGGTCGTCAGCCGGGCCTACGAGGAGCGGCTGCGGCCCGCGATCATGGCGGCCTTCGCCGCGAGCTGGGTGGTGCCGTCCATCGTCGGGCCGCTGGCGGCCGGGACGGTCACCGAGCGGCTCGGCTGGCGGTGGGTGTTCCTGGGGATCCCCGTGCTGGTCGTCGTACCGCTGATCGTGGCGCTGCCGGCCATCCGGCGGACGGCCTCCGGGCCCGTGGAGACCACCGGCGAGCCCGCCGCCTTCGACCGGCGGCGGATCCGGCTGGCCCTCGGGATCTCGGTGGGCGCTGGGCTGCTGCAGTACGCCGCGCAGGACCTGCGGTGGCTGTCGCTGCTGCCCGCGGCCGCCGGGGCCGCCCTGCTGGTGCCGGCGGTGCTGGGGCTGCTGCCGCGCGGGACGTACCGGGCGCGGCGCGGGCTGCCGTCCGTGGTGCTGCTGCGCGGCGTGGCGGCCGGGGCCTTCATCGGCGCGGAGAGCTTCGTGCCGCTGATGCTGGTCACCCAGCGCGGGCTCAGCCCGACCCTGGCCGGGTTTTCGCTGGCACTGGGCGGGGTGACCTGGGCGCTGGGTTCGTGGGTGCAGTCCCAGGGGCGTACGGCTCCCTACCGGGAGCGGCTGATGGTCGCCGGAATGGTGATGGTGGCCCTCGCGATCGCCGCGGCTCCCGCGGTGCTGATCGAGTCGGTGCCGGTGTGGACCCTGGCCCTGGCCTGGGCCGTGGGCTCCCTGGGCATGGGTCTGGTGATCGGCTCGACGAGCGTGCTGCTGATGCGGCTGTCGGCGCCGGAGGAGGCGGGGGCGAACTCCGCCGCGCTCCAGATCTCCGACGCCGTGGCCAACGTGGTGCTGCTGGCGGCCGGCGGTGCGGCCTTCGCCGCGCTGGGCGGGGGAGCGGTGGGCGCGGGGCACGCGCTCGACGCGGGCGGCGGCGCCTCGCACCCGGCCGCGTTCCTCGTCGTGTTCCTGCCGATGGCCTGCGTGGCCCTGGTGGGGGCCTGGGTGGCGACCCGGCTGCACGAGCGTCCGGCCGGGAAAACCGGCTGAGGCCGGCCCGCCGCGCCGTTACGCTGCGCACGTGAACGAGCTGATCATTTCACTCTCCGACGCCGAGTACGCGGAGTGCGCCGACCTCGCCGACGCCTCCGGCGCCACACCGGAGGAGCTCGCCCTGGCGGCCGTACGGGAGCACCTGCGCCGGGAACGCGAGCGGGTCGGTACCGTCGCGGAGCGGCTGGCGCTGCTGCACGCGCCCCTGCTGAAGCGGCTCGGGGAATGAGGACGACGACCGGCGCCGTGCGGCACCTCACCCTCGCCGACGTGCTCGGCCTGGCCCGGTACGCCTGCCTGGCCCAGGACCAGCCGGTCGAGCTGCGCGCCCCCGGACTGCTGGAGTCCGCCGTGCACCGGCCCCGGGCACGCATGTACGGGACACCGGCCTACACCGACCTCCACGAGCAGGCCGCCGCGCTGCTCCACGGCATCGCCGTGAACCATCCCCTGGTCGACGGGAACAAGCGCACCGCCTGGCTCGCCGCCGCGACCTTCCTCGCCGTGAACGGGGCCGATCCGGCGGCCGCCGACCAGGACGCGGCGTACGCGCTGGTCGTCGACGTGGCCTCCGGCGCCGAGGCCCGGGTGGCGGTGATCGCCGACAGGCTGCGGGAGTTGGTCCCGGTGTGACGCTCGCCGCACTGCCCGAGGTCACGGGCCTGTCCCTCCGCGGGGGGTGCGGTGGCGCGGGTAAGGTGGCCCGGTTGTCCGACCGGTCGTCCTGAGCACAGTACGACCGCCACCGAGAGCCCGAACCGGAGACCGTGACTACTACCGCCTCCCACCACCTCTCACCCGCCTTCCCCGGCCGTGCGCCGTGGGGTACCGCCAGCAAGCTGCGTGCCTGGCAGCAGGGGGCGCTGGACAAGTACATCCAGACCCAGCCCCGTGATTTCCTCGCCGTCGCCACCCCCGGCGCCGGCAAGACCACCTTCGCGCTGACCCTGGCCTCCTGGCTGCTGCACCACCACGTGGTGCAGCAGGTGACCGTGGTCGCGCCGACCGAGCACCTGAAGAAGCAGTGGGCGGAGGCCGCCGCCCGCATAGGCATCCGGCTCGACCCCGAGTACTCGGCCGGGCCGCTCAGCAAGGACTACCACGGCGTCGCCGTCACCTACGCCGGTGTCGGCGTACGGCCCATGCTGCACCGCAACCGCTGCGAGCAGCGCAAGACCCTGGTGATCCTGGACGAGATCCACCACGCCGGCGACTCCAAGTCCTGGGGCGAGGCCTGCCTGGAGGCCTTCGACCCGGCGACCCGCCGCCTGGCCCTGACCGGAACGCCCTTCCGGTCCGACACCAACCCGATCCCGTTCGTGACGTACGAGGAGGGGAACGACGGCATCCGCCGCTCCTCCGCCGACTACACGTACGGCTACGGCAACGCGCTGGGCGACGGAGTCGTCCGGCCCGTGATCTTCCTGTCCTACAGCGGCAACATGCGCTGGCGGACCAAGGCCGGCGACGAGATCGAGGCCCGCCTCGGCGAGCCGATGACCAAGGACGCCATCTCGCAGGCCTGGCGCACGGCGCTGGACCCGCGCGGCGACTGGATGCCGAACGTGCTGCGCGCCGCCGACCAGCGCCTCACGGAGGTCAGGAAGGGCATCCCGGACGCGGGCGGGCTCGTGATCGCCGCCGATCAGGACGCGGCGCGCGCGTACGCGAAGCTGATCCGGGAGATCACGGGGACGAAGGCGACCCTCGTGCTCTCCGACGACGCGGGCGCCTCGAAGAACATCGACACCTTCAGCGGGAACGACGAGCGCTGGATGGTCGCGGTCCGCATGGTGTCCGAGGGCGTCGACGTGCCCCGCCTCGCGGTGGGCGTGTACGCGACGACGATCTCGACCCCGCTGTTCTTCGCGCAGGCCGTCGGCCGCTTCGTGCGATCGCGCAGGCGCGGCGAGACGGCCTCCGTGTTCCTTCCGACGATCCCCTACCTCCTCGGCTTCGCGAACGAGATGGAGGTCGAGCGCGACCACGTCCTGGACCGGCCGAAGAAGGCGGGCGAGGACGAGGACCCGTACGCCGAGTCCGAGAAGGAGATGGAGGAGGCGAACCGGCAGGAGGACGAGGACACCGGCGAGGACGAGCAGATGTCCTTCGAGGCGCTGGAGTCCGACGCCGTCTTCGACCGGGTGCTGTACGACGGCGCCGAGTTCGGCATGCAGGCCCACCCGGGCAGCGAGGAGGAGCAGGACTACCTCGGCATCCCGGGCCTGCTGGAGCCGGACCAGGTGCAGCTGCTGCTGCAGAAGCGGCAGTCGCGGCA
>NZ_JZWV01000215.1 GCF_000966975.1 Streptomyces katrae
CGGACTCGGAGGCGGACCTGCTGGAGCTTCCGGCCGAGCGGCGGCCGGTGGTTTCGCACAAGGAGCTGCTGGAGCTGCGCAAGTCGCTGAACACGATGGTGGGCGCGTACGTCCACCAGAGCGGCAAGCCGCACGGGGTGATCCACACCGAGCTGCGCCGCGTGTGCGGAGGGCCGCCGAGCGCGGAGGCGACGGCGGGGCAGCTGAAGGAGCGGATCAAGAAGGTGCAGGAGTGGGCCACCCGGATGCGGTGAGTCCGGTCCTGTCGTCGTGAACGCGGAACGGGGTCCGTGCGCTGGTGCGTACGGACCCCGTTCTCATGTCGTGGGCGTCAGTTGGTGACGCGGCGACGACGGCCGGTGCCGGCGACCAGGGCGGCGCCCATGGCGAGGGCCACACCGCCGGCGCCGAGCGCCCAGCTGGTGGCGGCGTCCGCACCGGTCTCGGCGAGCTGGCCGCCGGCGGTGGTGCCGGTGCCCGTGCCGGTGCCGGTGTTGTGGTCGACGATCGGCGTGGTGGTGCCGCCGCCGTTCGGCTTGGTGTCGTTGCCGCCACCGGTGTTGCCGCCACCGTTGTTGTGGCCGCCGTTGTTGCCGGTGTTGCCACCCGTGTTGCCGCCGGTGTTGCCACCGCCGTTGGTGCTGCCGGAGACGATCTTCGACTCGGCCCAGGCGGTGTCGGAGTAGACGTTCTCGTCCACGTTGCTGCCGCCGGCCACCGCGATGGCGATGTTGCCCTTGGGGGCGTTCGCGTTGAACTTGACGCGGACCTGGAGGCTCAGGGACTTGGCCGGGATCTCGACGTCGTCCGTCAGCAGGGCGACCGGGGTGCCCTCGTCGCTGATGACCTGAACGTCGTGCCAGCCGCCCTGGTAGTAGAGCTGGACGTGGACGTCGCCGGCGCTGAGCTTGTTGGCCTCGTCGGCGACGGCCAGGACGAGCACGTAGCTCTCCTGCGCCTTGCCCTTGGAGTTGTCGACCTTGACGGTGATGTTCGTCCAGTCGCCGCCGGCCTTGAAGGAGGCCGGGACGCCGCCCAGGCCCAGGACCGGGCCGGTGGCCTTGAAGTTCTCGTCCTCGTCGACCGGGGCCGGGGCCGGCTTGGCCGGAGCCGGGGCGGGCTTCTCGGCGGCGGGCTTGGCGTCCTTCGCCGGGGCAGGGGTCTCGACGGCCGGCTTCGCCGAGTCCGCGGCCGGGGCGGCGGGGGTCTCGGCGGCGGCGGAGTCACCCTTGGGGGCGGAGTCCGGGGTGGTGACGGCGGTGTTCTTCGCCTCGTCGGCCATCGCGGGCGTGGCCATGAGCACGGTCGGGCCCACGACGGCAGCGGCGGCCACGACGGCCATGCGCTTCAGCTTCACTGGTGCTTCTCCCCTGTTATGCGTTCGGGGCGGGTGTCGCCCCGAACCCCCCTCAACATCTTTTTGAACACGATCAGAGTAGTGGCCGTGTAAACCGATTTTCGGTCCGGGGACATTACGAATCGGTACAGTCGCGTGCTGAAAAGGGCCGAAACCGGCAGGAGGCGACCGGATTCTGGACGAGGCCTTCCGCTGAGCGGACCTGCTCGCTACTGTCCCCGCATCGAACGCCCCGTGGCAGCGCCGCCGCGGGAGCGCAGCCGGTGCCATGGCCGCTACCGGCGGCCTCTCCGTGCGTCGCCGAGGGACCGGCAGCGCTGCACTCATGAGAGTCACCGCCGTCCACCGACGACACAGAGGGAGAGGCGACGTGACCGCGGAAACCTCCCAGACTCTCGACCGAGGGCTGAGAGTCCTCAAGCTGCTCGCCGACACCGACCACGGGCTGACCGTGACCGAGCTCTCCAACCGGCTCGGCGTCAACCGCACGGTGGTCTACCGCCTGCTCGCCACGCTGGAACAGCACGCCCTGGTCCGCCGCGACCTCGGCGGCCGTGCCCGTGTCGGGCTCGGCGTGCTGCGGCTCGGCCGGCAGGTCCACCCGCTCGTGCGCGAGGCGGCCCTGCCCGCCCTGCGCTCCCTCGCGGAGGACATCGGGGCCACCGCGCACCTGACCCTCGTCGACGGCACGGAGGCGCTCGCCGTGGCCGTCGTGGAACCCACCTGGACGGACTACCACGTCGCCTACCGGGCCGGCTTCCGCCACCCGCTGGACCGCGGCGCGGCCGGCCGGGCCATCCTGGCGGCCCGTCAGGGCTCGCTCATCGAGCCCGGCTACACCCTCACCACTCGAGGCGGGCGCGAGCGGCGCCGCGGCCCCCCTCGTCGGCATCAGCGGTCTGGAGGGCAGCGTCGGGGTCGTCATGCTCGCCGACGCCGTGCCGGAGCGGGTCGGCCCGCGCGTGGTCGACGCCGCCCGCGAGGTCGCCGACGCCCTGCGCTGAGCCCCCCGAGGGCCGCGCCCGGGGCCGCGCCCGGGGCCGCGTCCGGCGGACGCGGCTGCGTGCGGCGTCGGCCGGGCGGGCCGGGTCGGTAGATTGGCCGCGTGCTCTCTCGCCTCACACGTCTGCCGCGTCCCACCGCCCTGGCCGTCTGCGCCGCGCCCGTCCTCGCGCTGTTCGCCGTGGCGGCCCTCGCCCCGCTGCCCTTCGTGGTGGCCGTCCCGGGGCCCACGGCCGACGTGCTGGGCTCCGACCAGGGCAAGCCGGTCATCACCGTCACCGGCGCCCCCGTCCGGGACACCAAGGGCCAGCTGCGGATGACCACCATCCGGGCCACCGGTCCCTCCTCCTCGATGAAGCTGCACGAGCTGGTCGACCACTGGTTCAGGAGCGACCAGGCGGTCATGCCCCGGGAGGCGGTCTATCCCACGGGCGGGAGCGACAAGGAGATCGAGCAGCACAACCTGGAGGAGATGTCCCAGTCGCAGTCGGCCGCCGAGGCCGCCGCGCTCGGCTACCTCCACAAGGACCCCAAGTCCGTCAAGGTCGACCTCAACCTCGCCGACGTCGGCGGCCCGAGCGCCGGCCTGCTGTTCACCCTCGGCATCGTCGACAAGATCGACGGCGACGGCAGCGGCGGCGACCTCACCGGCGGCCGCAGCATCGCCGGCACGGGCACCATCAGCGCGGACGGGACGGTCGGCGCGGTCGGCGGTGTCGGGCTGAAGACCCAGGCCGCCCGCCGGGACGGGGCGACCGTCTTCCTCGTCCCCAAGGCCGAGTGCTCCGACGCGAAGTCCGAGCTGCCCGAGGGGCTTCAGCTGATCCCCGTCACTTCGCTGACGGACGCGGTGGACGCGCTGCGGGCGCTGAACCGGGGAGAGGGCGTTCCGTCCTGCTGACGACGGAGGCGGGCTTGGCGTCCATGGCGCGCCAGGCCGGGAAGACGACCGGGGCCAGGGTGGTCAGGAAGTAGACCGCGCCGAAGGCGAGGAGGGCCGTGCGGACGCCGGAGACGTCGACCAGGAGGCCCGCGGCGAGGCCGCCCAGCGGCATGACCAGCTCGCAGCCGGCCGTGGTCACTCCGGAGACCCTGCTGCGCAGTTCCTCGGGGATCGTCTCGAAGACCACGGTCGACAGGATCGGGTTCAGTACGCCCGCGCCCAGTCCGGCCAGGGCCATGGTCACCGCGAGCGGGAGCGGGGTGCCGGTGACGGCGGCGACCACGTAGCGGGCGGCGCCGGACATCAGGAAGGCACCGGCGAACACCGCCCGGCGCGGGAAGCGCTCGCCCCACACCCCGTAGAGGAGGGCGCCGAGCAGGGCGGAACCGCCGAAGAGGGAGATCATCAGGCCGATGGCGGCGGCGCCGCCGAGGTCCTCGCGGCCGTGGACCGGGAGGAGCACGGAGGACCAGCCCTGGTCCAGGCCGTTGGTCATCATCACCATGACGGTGATGCCCAGCAGCAGGCGTGAGCGGGTCATGAACCGCCAGCCTTCGGCGAGTTCGGCCCGGTAGGCGGTGAACGAGGGCTTCCCGGCGGCCGGCTGGGGTTCGGCGGCCGGGACCCCGCGCAGGAAGGCGGAGACCAGCAGGGCCGATACGGCGAAGGTGGCGGCGTCCATGAGCAGGACGGCCTCCGCGCCGAGGGCGGCGATCAGCAGGCCGGCGACCGCCGCCCCGATCATGCGGGCGCCGCGCGAGACGGCGTCGTAGAGGCTCGCGGCCCGGGTGACGGTGGTGCCCGCGTGCGCGGCGAGGCTGGGCAGCAGGACCGAGCGGGCGGTCAGGCCGGGGGTGTGCACGAGGCCGCCGAGGGCCATCAGCGCGCACAGCATCCAGAACTCCAGCAGCCCCGCGTAGTGCAGCAGCGGGATCGCGCCGACCGAGACGGCGCAGACCAGGTCGGAGACGGCGGAGACCCGGCGGCGGCCGAGCCGGTCGATGACCGGGCCGCCGACGAGGGCCGCGACGACGACGGGCAGGGTGGCGCAGAAGGCGACGATCCCGGCCCGTCCGGCGCTGCCCGTGGTCTGGAGCACGAACCACGGGACGCCGATCAGGGTGAGTGAACTGCCGGCTATGGAGATGGTGTTGGCGGCCAGGACGGCCGCGAGGGGCCGCCGGCTCATACGGCGTGCCGCTGGGGGCGGGCGTGGAGGTGCTCGGGCTGCATCAGCCGGATCCCGGCGGCGACCAGGGTCTTGCCGAGCCGGTTGCGCAGGGTGGGCCGGGCGGGGAGGGCGGCCGGGGCGGCTTCGGTTGCGGTTGCGGTCGCGGCTTCGTGGGCGAGGTGCCAGGCGGCGGCCTCGGCGGCGAGTTCGGCGGTGCGGGCGGCGTGGATCCGGTCGTGCGTGAAGGCGTGCATGGCAGGACTCCTTCTGAGCGGGCGCGGAAAGGGGTGGGGAAGGGGCGGGGGGGGCGCTACGCGTGGCCGCGGCGCGGGAAGGCGTGCGTGTGGAGGCGGACCGTCTCGGTGTTCTCGGCCTGCGGCAGGTCGCGGTAGCTGTTCACCAGGTCGTGCATCTTGTGGATCAGCTCGGTGGCCTGGGCGGGCGTCAGGTGGAGGGTGAAGTCGCTCATGTCCGTCGAGGACCGCCATTCCCGGGGCCAGTTGTGCGAGTCGCCGAGCCAGGTGTGGAGCTCCTGGGTGTGGATGGTGGCGATCTCGTGCAGGAAGGCGTCGGCGGCGCCGCGCGTCTCCGGGTCGGCCTCGTCGTACATCAGCGTCTCGTCGAAGGCCGTGCCCTGGTGGACCGCCCGCCACCAGCGCTCGCGGCCCTTGCCGTGCCCGGGCGCGTCCTCGACGAAGCCGTGGGCGGCGAGCTGGCGCAGGTGGTAGCTGGTGGCGCCGCTGGATTCACCGAGCTGCTCGGCCAGCTGGGACGCGGTGGCCGGTCCCTCGTGGCGCAGGGCGGCCAGCATCCGCATGCGCAGGGGGTGGGCGAGACCGCGCAGCGAGCGGGCGTCGAGCGTCTTGACGGCGGGCTGCTCGGGCCGGGAGGCCTGCTCTGGGGTGGCCGGCCGCTGCGGGTCTTCCGCGTTCGTTTCGGGCATGGCTCAACCGTAGGACTTGCAAAGGGTTCTATGCAAGGGTTTCTTTGCAAGCTTTTCTTTGGATGCCTTCAGCGGTCCCCGGCCGCCTGCTCCACCAGTGGGATGATGCGGAACGGGACCGGGTTCTCCATGACGATCGCCGTCGACGCCCGGACGATCCCCTCGAAGCCCACCACCCGGTCGATGACCCGCTGGAGGTCGGCGTTGGACCGCGCCACCAGCCGGCACAGCATGTCCCCGTGCCCGGTCGTCGTGTGCAGCTCCAGCACCTCCGGCACCCCGGCCAGGTGGGCCCGTACGTCCGCGCCCTGCCCCTGTTTGATCTCCAGCGTGGCGAAGGCCGTCACCGGATAGCCCAGGGCCGTCGGGTCCACCTGCGGTCCGAAGCCGCGGATGACCCCGTTCGCCTGCAACCGGTCCAGCCGCGCCTGCACCGTGCCGCGCGCCACCCCGAGCCGGCGCGAGGCCTCCAGGACCCCGATCCGGGGCTCGCGCGCCAGCAGCACGATCAACCGTCCGTCGAGCTCGTCGATGGCCATGGAAACCTTCCCTCGATCGGCTGGTCATACTGCACAGATCTCTCAGTCATCCTCAGGCTCTGCTGGGCAATCTGTACAGCAGAAATGGAAACTATTGCGCAGCTTGTGGAACGGCGGGACGCTGCGCACATGACTGAGACCCTGGACACCACCCCGCAGACCGCGCGTGAGGCAGACCCCTTCCCGGTGAAGGGCATGGACGCGGTCGTCTTCGCCGTGGGCAACGCCAAGCAGGCCGCGCACTACTACTCGACCGCCTTCGGCATGAAGCTCGTGGCCTACTCCGGGCCGGAGAACGGCAGCCGGGAGACCGCCAGCTACGTCCTGACCAACGGCTCCGCGCGCTTCGTCCTGACCTCGGTCATCAAGCCGACGACGGACCACGGCCGCTTCATCGCCGAGCACGTCGCCGAGCACGGCGACGGCGTCATCGACCTCGCCATCGAGGTCCCGGACGTCCGCGCCGCCTACGCGTACGCCGTCGAGCAGGGCGCCCGCGGGCTGGACGAGCCGTACGAGGTCAAGGACGAGCACGGCACGGTCGTCCTCGCGGCGATCGCCACCTACGGCCAGACCCGCCACACGCTCGTCGAGCGCGTCGACTACACCGGCCCCTACCTGCCGGGCTACGTGGCCGTCGCCCCGCTGGTCGAGCCGCCGGCCAAGCGGACCTTCCAGGCGATCGACCACTGCGTCGGCAACGTCGAGCTGGGCCGCATGAACGAGTGGGTCTCGTTCTACAACAAGGTCATGGGCTTCACGAACATGAAGGAGTTCGTGGGCGACGACATCGCGACCGAGTACTCGGCGCTGATGTCGAAGGTGGTCGCGGACGGCACCAAGAAGGTGAAGTTCCCGATCAACGAGCCGGCGATCGCGAAGAAGAAGTCGCAGATCGACGAGTACCTCGAGTTCTACAACGGGCCGGGCGTGCAGCACATCGCGCTGGCGTCGAACGACATCGTCGCGACCGTCCGCAACATGCGCGCGGCGGGCGTGGAGTTCCTGTCCGTGCCGGACGCGTACTACGACACGCTGGGCGAGTGGGTCGGCGACACGCGCGTGCCGATCGACGAGCTGCGCGAGCTGAAGATCCTCGCGGACCGGGACGAGGACGGCTACCTGCTGCAGATCTTCACCAAGCCGGTGCAGGACCGGCCGACGGTGTTCTTCGAGATCATCGAGCGGCACGGGTCGATGGGCTTCGGGAAGGGCAACTTCAAGGCGCTGTTCGAGGCGATCGAGCGGGAGCAGGAGAAGCGCGGCAACCTCTAGCCCTCACGGCCCTCGGGCCATGGTGGCCCGGCCCCGCCGTGAGTTTCGCGGCGGGGCCGAGGCGTTGGGCGGGGCCCGGGGCGCGGTGCCGCTGCGCGGAGCCGTCTC
>NZ_JZWV01000216.1 GCF_000966975.1 Streptomyces katrae
TCCCCGCCCCGCCCTTTCTCCGTTTCCTGGGGCTCCGCCCCCAGACCCTCCCTCAGCTACCGCTGGGAGGTGCCCCCAGCGCCTCAAACGCCGGCGCGGCAATATTCCAGCCCCGCGCGGCATTTGAGCGCACCGGGCGCGGAACGCACGGTACCGGGGTCCGGGGCGGAGCCCCGGGGAACGGGCGAAGGGTGGGTAGGGGACCCAGCCCCGCGCAGCGGCCCCGACCCCGCCTCACCTCGCCGACGGGCTCGGCTTCGGCTTCGGCTTCGGCTTCGCGGGCGTCGGGGCGGCCGGCGCCGGGTCGGGCTTCTGCGCCGCAGGCCTCGGCTTCGGCAGCTCCGGCGCCACCCACGGCGTGCGCGGCTGCATGTTCTCCGGCCCCCCGGGCGCCGGCTGCCCGACCGCCGCCAGGGCCTCCTTCGCCAGCGGCCCCCGCACGGGCGAGAAGACCGGGTTCGTCCGCTCGACCTCCTGCAGGTGCCGCCGCGCCGCCGCCTCGTCGCCGAGGCCCTGCTCGATCACCGCCCGGTGGTAGGCGAACTCCGCGCTCCGCAGCCCCGGTTCCGTCGCCTTCTTCGCGTACTCCAGCGCCTGCGCGTCGTCCCCGCCCCGGTGCAGCGCCCACCCCAGCGCATCGGCCACCTGCACGCTCTTGTGCCGCTCCCACTCCGCCGACAGGCGGCGCACCGCCACGGCCGGATCCCCGTGGTCCGCCTCCAGCAGGCCCAGCACCACCTCCTGGTCCACCCCGTCCGCCGCGCTCCGCGCCGCCAGCGCCGACACCGCCTCGTACTGCGCCCGCGCCTCCTGCGGCCGCCCCAGCGAGTCCAGCAGCTCGCCCAGCTCCAGCGCCAGCCGCGGCAGCGGCGTACGCCCCAGCGCCAGCCGGTAGTCGCGCACCGCCTCCCCGCCCCGCCCCAGCGCCGCCAGGGCCCGCGCCCGGCCGCCCAGGGCCTCCGCCTGCGCCGGGTCCGTGCGCTGCGCGGCCTCGTACTGGCGCAGCGCCTCGGCCGGGTCGCCCCGCTCCCAGGCCAGCTCCCCGAGCCGGAACAGCACGTACGCCTTCTCCGTCGGGGACTTCGCCGAACCCCCGGCCGCCTCCAGCGCCACCACCGCGTCCTCGCGCCAGCCGCGGTCCCGGTAGACCTGGGCGGCCCTCAGGTCCGCGGCCAGGCCCGGGCGCAGCTCCTGCAGCTGCTCCATCGCCCCCTGCGCGCCCTTGTAGTCGCCCAGGCCCGTGTACGCGTCCACCAGGACCGGGTACGCCGTCCAGCGCCGCGGCGCCTGCGCCCGTACCAGCTCGCCCCACTTGCGGGCGGTCACGAAGTCCCCGCGGGCGCCCGCCAGCGCGCCCATGCCGGTCATCGCGTCGAAGTTGCCCTTCTCGGCGGGCCGGACCTCCAGGGACCGCTTCAGGGCCCGCTCCGCCTTCGGGAACCAGCCGGAATCGGCCGTCCGCCGGGCCTGTTCCAGGTACGCCGATCCGAGCACCGCCCACGAAGCGTCGTCGTCCGGATGCCCGGCGAGCCACTTCTCCCGGTCCGCCACCAGCGCCGTCAGGTCCACGGCCGCCGCCGGGGCGCCCCTGCCCACCGCCGACGCGGCCCGCTCTCCCGGCGCCGGCGGACGCGCGTCGTCGCCCGTACGGGCGGGGCGGATCAGCAGGGTCGCGGCGATCAGGACCACCGTCACCGCGGCCGCCACCACCGTCTTGCGGCCGGTGAACGTCACGGGCGGCGCGGGCTGCGGGGAATGCTCGTCGAAACCGTCCATGCGCTCACTGTGCGTCAATATGAAGAGGCCGCCACGGTGTCCGAAGCCCGTCGCCGCCGTGTTCACACCGATGGCCCCGGCTGCCACTCTGGCCTCATGGACGACGATCTCATCGCCAGACTCCGCACGGGCCTCCCGCCCGAGGCCCTCCTGACCGACCCGCAGGTGACCGCCTCGTACGCCTCCGACATGGCCGACTTCTGCCCCGCCGGCGCCCCGGCCGTCGTCGTCCTGCCGCGGACCGTGGAGCAGGTGCGGCACGTGATGCGCACCGCCACCGCGCTACGCGTCCCCGTGGTCCCCCAGGGCGCCCGTACGGGCCTGTCCGGGGCCGCCAACGCCTCCGACGGCTGCATCGTGCTCTCCCTGGTGAAGATGGACCGGATCCTGGAGGTCTCCGCCGTCGACCGGATCGCCGTCGTCGAGCCGGGCGTGGTCAACGCCGTCCTGTCCCGGGCCGTCGCCGAACAGGGCCTGTACTACCCGCCCGACCCCTCCAGCTGGGAGCAGTGCACGATCGGCGGCAACATCGGCACCGCCTCGGGCGGGCTGTGCTGCGTCAAGTACGGGGTCACCGCCGAGTACGTGCTCGGGCTGGACGTGGTGCTCGCGGACGGGCGGCTGCTGCGCACCGGGCGGCGTACCGCCAAGGGGGTCGCCGGGTATGACCTGACCCGGCTCTTCGTGGGCTCCGAGGGCACCCTGGGCGTGGTCGTGGGGGCCGTCCTGGCGCTGCGGCCCGCGCCGCCCCGCCAGTTGGCGCTCGCCGCCGAGTTCCCGTCCGTCGCGGCCGCCTGCGAGGCCGTCTGCGCCGTCATGGAGGCGGGGCTGGCGCCCTCGCTGCTGGAGCTGATGGACGGGACGACCGTCCGCGCCGTCAACGCCCTCGGGAAGATGGGGCTGCCCGAGAGCACGCAGGCGCTGCTGCTGGCCGCCTTCGACACCCCGGACGCGCCCGCCGCCCTCGCGGCCGTCGGCGAGCTGTGCACGGCCGCCGGGGCGAGTGCCGTCGTACCCGCCGAGGACGAGGCGGAGTCGGAACTCCTGCTGCGGGCCCGCCGGATGTCCCTGACCGCGCTGGATGCCCTCCGGCCCGCGACGATGATCGACGACGTGTGCGTGCCCCGGTCGCGGCTCGCCGAGATGCTGGACGGGACGGCCGCCATCGCGCGGACGTACGGCCTGCTCATCGGCGTCTGCGCGCACGCGGGGGACGGCAACACCCACCCGGTCGTCTGCTTCGACCCCGCGGACGAGGACGAGGCGCGGCGGGCCCGGGAGTCCTTCGACCAGATCATGGCCCTCGGGCTGGCCCTGGGCGGGACCATCACCGGGGAGCACGGGGTCGGGGTGCTGAAGAAGGAGTGGCTGGCCCGCGAACTCGGGCCGGTCGGGCTGGAGATGCAGCGCGCCGTCAAGCAGGCCTTCGACCCGCTCGGGCTGCTGAACCCCGGCAAGCTGTTCTGAGGCGCGGTCCTCGTCTCGGGTCCTCACAGGTCGCCCTCCGCGGACTCGTCCGAGGGCCACGGGTCGCGCAGCCACAGCTCGTCGGCCGGGGTCGGGGTGAGCAGCTCGGCCAGTGCCTCGTCCAGGCAGAGCCGCTCCGCCTCGGTCCCGGGCGGGACCACGCGCAGGGTGCGCTCCAGCCAGGCCGACACGGCGCCCGCCGGGGCCTCCAGGAGGGCGTCGCCGTCGGGGGAGCTGAGCGCCATGCACAACACCGACTCGCTGTCGATCTTCGTGGGCCAGATCCGGACGTCCCCGTGGCCGCAGGGACGGAACACGCCCTCCACGAGCAGTTCGCGGGCGAAGGTCCAGTTCACCGGGGCGCTGGTGCCGGTGTGGAAGGTGATGTGCACGGCGTAGGGGTCGTCGGTGAGGTAGAGGAGCTTCGCGGGGACGCGGATGCTGCGCTCGGGGGACAGGATCAGCCTGAGCTCCAGCTCGCGCTCGATGACGGGGTGGTGGTGCACGGCGGCCTCACTTCGGTGCGTCGGTTGCGGACGTGGGGCGCGGACCGCCCCACGCCCGGAGAGAGCGCCGATGTGCCCGGGTATGACGCGACTTCCGGCACCGGTTTCGAGGTTGGCCGAAATCTGTCGGGTGACCGGAATCGGCGGGTCGGGGTGAGGGGCGGGCCGGGGTCGGGGCGAGGTTCGCTCAAAGGCTTGGAATCTGCCGTTACCGGACCTGTCGGGAAGGGGTTCTTGGCTATGGTCCTCCCCTTGGGTCCTCCCCTGCACAAGCCTTGAGCCACGATCGGAGTTGGGGACATTGACGGCCTCCCCTGGTGACGGCGAGCACGCGGCCCGCGAGGGCTACTACCCCGATCCGTCCATCCCCGGGTACGTCCGGTACTGGAACGGCGCCGCCTGGGTCCCGGGTACGAGCCGTCCCGCTCCTGCTCCCGCCCCGGTGGAGGAGACGGGGCCGGTGTTCCTCGACGAGACCTCCGCGACCGAGGCCCTCCCGGACCCCGGTCCCGGTCCCGGTCCCGGCCCCGGTGCCGGTGCCGGTCCCGGCCCTCGCCCGGCGGCGACGGCCTGGCAGGCGGACCCGGCGCACCAGGCAGGGTTCGGCGGGCCCCGCGACGTCCGGGTCTCCTGGGGCGGCCCGGACCTCGGGGAGCCCGAGGACGCCCGGCCCGCCGGGATCTCCCTGGCCCGGCCCGCGGCAGCCGCCCCCGCCGCGCGGCGGCTGCCCGCACAGGCCGCCGCCGAGAGCGTGGGCATCCTCTCGGCCCGCCCGCCGGCCTGGCCGGACGCCCCGGCGACGGGCGTCTCGGGCCTCACCTCCAGCTGGCCGGAGGCAGCCGCCGCCCCCGCACCGCCC
>NZ_JZWV01001538.1 GCF_000966975.1 Streptomyces katrae
CGCTTTCCCTTTCCGGCGGTTCCGACTCTATCAGAAGATTTCCACCGGATTTCCCGGCTTCGACGATCCGAATGAAGAGTCGAGTGCACCCCACATGGAATTCGATTCGCTGAGGGGTGGGTGTCGCCGAACCTGTCCGGTTCGAGGCAACCGTTTGACTCTACATCCGGCCCCCAGGGGTGTCAAAACGAGGCGGGGGCCTCGTGGACACGCCTCAACAGCCCCATCAACACGTCCTGCTCACCAGGGGTCAGCGGCGCCAGGAGCTGCTCGTTCGCCGCCTCCGCGAGGGCCGCGCAGCGGGCCAGGGCCGCCTCTCCCTGCGGGGTGACCGTCACGGCGTTCTTGCGGCGGTCGGCCGGGTCCGGGGTCCGCAGGACCAGGCCCGCGTCCTGGAGGTGGTTGAGGATTCCGACCATGTCCTTCGGGTCCACCGCGAGCCGGCGGCCCAGCTCCGCCTGTGCGACGGGGCCGTACTCGGCCGTGGCCGCCAGCACCGCGTGCTGCATCAGCTTCAGCCCCTCCCCCGCGATCGCGTCGGCGACCAGGCCCCGCCCCCGTGCGGCGACCCGGCCCACGAGCCAACTGGGCAAGGACTGGATGTGCGCGAGGGGCGAGGGCGAAGAAGGAGACAGGGGCTTGGGCATGCGGCCACCCTACCCAGGAATCATTGGACTTCCCCACGATCTTCTGGATACCGTTGGGACACCCAATGAATATGGATCGGGGGAGGTCCTGTGCTGCGCATCCGCCACGAGGTCAACGGTGGGGCCGAAGTCCTGTTCGCCGCCGAAGAGGCCGACCGCCCGGATGCGGGCGCCGGCGAACTGCTCATCCGTACCGAGGCCATCGGCGTCACACTGCCCACCGTCCGCAAGGTCCGTGAGGGCAGCGCACCCGTCTCCTTCGGCGGGGAGGTCGCCGGAACCGTCGTCTCCACCGGCGCCGGCGTCACCGGCTTCGCCGTCGGGGACCGCGTCACGGGGCTGTGCTTCGCCGACGCCTATGCCGAGTACGCCGTGCTGAACGCCGCCTTCGCGAGCGCCGTCCCGGACGACGCCACCGCCGTGGACGCGGTCGCCCTCGTCCGCAGCGGGCTCGTGGCGCGCGGGGCGTACGAGGCGGGTCACGTACGGCCCGGCGAGTCGGTACTCGTCACGGCGGCCGCCAGCGGGGTGGGCACCCTCGCCCTCCAGCTCGCCAAGGCCGCGGGGGCGGGGCGGGTCGTCGCGGCCGTCGGCAGTGCCGACAAGGCCGGCTTCGTACGCGGCCTGGGCGCCGACGAGGTCGTCCTGTACGAGGACGCCGACTGGGGAGCCCCGTACGACGTCATCCTCGACGGGGTCGGCGGAGAACTGCTCGGCCCGGCCGTGCGCGCCCTGGCCATGGGCGGCCGGCTGGTGGCCTTCAGCTCCGGCGGCGGCACGGTGGAGGCGTACGAGCTCCTGGTGCGCGGCGCCTCGGTGATCGGCTTCCAGATGCGGGCCATCGCCGTTGGCCGCCCGGACCTGTACGCCCGC
>NZ_JZWV01001539.1 GCF_000966975.1 Streptomyces katrae
CTGTACGCCCGCTGGCAGCGCGAACTGTGGGAGCAGCGCGCCGCCGGCACCCTGCGCACGGCCGTCCACGAGCAGATCCCTCTCGCGGAGGCCGCCCGCGCCCACACGGTCGTCGAACAGCGCCGCAACCTCGGCAAGGTCGTCCTGATCCCCTAGAAGCCGTCAACCGGCACGATGCCGGGCGGCCGGCGATGGCCGGCGTCGTGCAGGCTGCTCAGCGCCGCATGGTCGTTGGCCACCAGTACCTGGGCCAGCCGGGCCGCGGCGGCCACCACCGCGGGCCAGCCCGGCGAATCCAGATAGACCTCGTCACACGCACCGGCGCCGACCGCCTCCTGCACGGCGCCGTAGGCGGCACCCAGCCGTGCCATCAGCTCGACCTCCTCCGGACAGCGGCAATCCGGCCTCCCCGACGTGTGCGGCTAGGGTGCGTGGCCGTGGACGCCACTGATCTTGACGGCCGGTTCCGGTCGTACCGCCGTTGCATCACCCCGTACCTGGTCTCCCGGCTGCTCGAGCTCGGGTATGCCGAGGAGGTGGCGTTGCAGGCCGGCCGGGGGGAGTGGTTCTGCGCGCAGGAGCTGGCGCGGCGGCTCGCCGGGCGGGAGCGGTGGGCGGAGGCGTGGGAGATGCTCGCCCCCTACGTGGCCACGGGCTGGTGGACCGCGGTCGAGGCGGCGGCCGGGTTGCTGGAGGCGTGGGGGAAGCCCGACGAGGCCATCGCGCTGGCCCGCCCCCATGCCGAGGGCGGGGACCGCTTGGCGAGGGCCGCCTTCGCGCGCCTGCTCGCCCGCAACGGCAGGGCCGGGGAGGCGTACGAACTGCTCCTCCCCCACGTCGAGGACGACTTCCTCGCCACCGCCCTGGTGGACGTGGCCGGGCCCGCGGGCCGCGACGAGGACCTGGCCGCGCTGCTGGAGGCCCGTATCGCGGCGGGGCACCGCCGCGAGGACCCGGCGTGCCGATGGACCGCCCCCTCGCCCGCCGTGGCGGTGTCCCTGCTCGCCACGGTCCGCGAACGCCAGGGCCGCGTCGACGACGCCGTCGCCCTGCTGCGCCCCCACCCCACCGACTCGCCCGTCCACGGACACCAGCAGCTCGCCGATCTGCTGGCCCGCCACGACCGGATGGAGGAGCTGCGGACGTACGCCGCGGAGCTGGCGCAGCCCGCGGAGCGGCTCGCCGAGCTGCTGGAGGAACGCGGTGACGTGGAGGGGGCGATCGCCGTGTACCGGTTGCCGGAGGGGTCGCCGGACATCCGGCGTGACCGGGCGCTGCGGCTCGCCGAGCTCCTGGAGCGGCACGGGCGCGGTGAGGAGGCGATCGCGGTGGTCCGCCCGCTCGCGGACGTTCCCCCGGGTCCGGAGGACTGGCTCGTCCGCAGGCTGTGCTCCCTGTACGCCGACCACGGGCGGCCGGCGGCGGGCCTGGACTTCCTCGACACCCTCAACCCCCGTGACAGCGACGAGGCTTGGGCCTTCTTCGAGGCTCGCCTCCCGCTGCTGGCCGCCTGCGGCCGGAGCGAGGAGGCGATCGAGCTGGTACGGACCCACCCGGAGGGGGACACCTGGTACGCGGCGTCCGCCCTGGCCCGGCTCCTCGCCGGCGCCGGCCGCCTGGAGGAGGCCGTCGTGGTCCTCGGCGCCCACGTCTCGGGCAACTCCGCCGACCTGGCCGAGCACCTGATCACCCTCGGCCGCGTGGAGGAGGCCCTGACCGTCCTCCAGCAGCACTGACCCGACCGGCCCCGTCCCCGCGAGTCCCCCTCCCAGGCGGCGCCGGCCGCAGGCCGTCCTCAGTGGTTGACGAAGGTCAGGCTCGTCGCGTCGTAGCGGGCGCCCGCGATCTCCTCGCGCGGGGCCGCGGCCTCGATGGCGGCCAGGTCCTCCGGGGTCAGCTCGACGGACAGGGCCGCGAGGTTCTCCTCCAGGTACTTCTGCCGCCTGGTGCCGGGGATCGGTACGACGTCCTCGCCGCGGTGCTGCACCCAGGCTGCTGCACCCAGGCCAGGGCGAGCTGGCCGGCGGTGATGCCCTTGGCGGCCGCCAGTTCCTCGAGCTTCGCGACGATGGCCAGGTTGCGGTCGAGGTTGCCGTCGGCGAACCTCGGCTGCGTGCGCCGGATGTCGCCCTCCGCCAGGCCTTCGACGGAGTTGTAGCGCCCGGTGAGGAAGCCCCGCCCGAGCGG
>NZ_JZWV01001540.1 GCF_000966975.1 Streptomyces katrae
GAACGGGACCAGGCCGATGCCGAGTTCGCGGCAGACCGGCGCCACCTCCGCCTCCAGGTCCCGCGTCCAGAGGGACCATTCGCTCTGGAGTGCCGTGATGGGGTGTACGGCGTGCGCCCGGCGGATCGTTTCCGCGCCGGCCTCCGACAGGCCGAGGTGGCGGACCTTGCCGGCCTGGACCAGCTCGGCCATGGCGCCGACGGTCTCCTCGATCGGCACCTGGGGGTCGACCCGGTGCTGGTAGTAGAGGTCGATGTGGTCGACCCCGAGCCGACGCAGCGAGGCCTCGCACGCCTCGCGTACGTAGGCGGCGTCGCCGCGGATGACGACGGGCTCGCCGAGCCGGTTGGCGAAGCCGAACTTCGTGGCGATCACCGCCTCGTCGCGGCGTCCGGCGATGGCCCGCCCGATCAGCTCCTCGTTGTGCCCGGCGCCGTAGAAGTCGGCGGTGTCCAGGAGCGTCACCCCGAGGTCGAGGGCGTGGTTGAGGGTCGCGATCGACTGCGCGTCGTCCGAGTCCCCGTAGCCGTGGCTCATCCCCATGCAGCCCAACCCCTGCGCGGAGACTGCGAGTTCGCCCAAGTGCCGGATGCCTGCGTCGATCATTGTGGTGCCTCCCGAGCTGGAAAACCGTCTGCCCACGACGCTAGGTCTTGGAGTGCACTCCATGTCAAACGATCACCCTCGGAAGATCAACTCTGCCGGTCGGCGTCGGCGAGGCCACCCGCCGCCACCGCACATGTCCGGCGGTACGGGAACGCCCCACGCCCCGCTGGATAGGCTGGCTGGACATCCCCCAGGAGGACACCATGGCCGACCTCACCCCGGAGCAGATGCGCCGCCTCCACGATTTCGCGGAGCAGCTCGCGGAGCTGGCCGAGCACCAGGAAGACCAGTGGAAGGTGCAGACCACCGACGGTCAGATCTTCCTCACGATGATGAGCCCCACAGCTCCTCACGGTCTGAACGTGGTGAGGCTGCGCCGCCAGGTCGAGGCCCAGACACCCGAGGTGATGGCCCTCAACGACACCAACATGGGCGATCCGGTGACCGGCCTGACGAAGGTCCCGGACCTCATGGTCATCGCGGAGGAGGACACCGACGACACCGCGAAGGTCGTCAACTCCCGCGATGTCCTGATGGTCGTGGAGGTCGTCTCCCGTACGAACTCCCTGACCGACATCCGCGACAAGCTCCACGACTACCCGCGGATGGGGGTCCCGCTGTATGTCGTCGTGGACCCCCGCAAGGACAAGAAGACCGTGACGGTGCACAGCGACCCCTCGGAAGGGCCCGACGGCATCCGCTACCGCAAGAAGGTCCCCCACGCTTTCGGGGACACCGTCACCGCCGGCCGCTGGACGCTCGACACGAGCAGCCTGAAGAGCTACCCCGCCGACTGGTGAAACGGCAGGGCCGGCCGCTCCGGCGCCGGCCACCTGCCCGT
>NZ_JZWV01001541.1 GCF_000966975.1 Streptomyces katrae
GAGGGCGAGCAGCGCGGGCGGCGCGTCCAGCGTGAGGTCGAGCCGGTCGCCGAGCCGCTCGGTCACGGTGTCCAGCAGCCGGTCCCGCGCCGCCGGGGACAGTGCGTCGAAACCGGCGCGCAGCGCGGGCAGCCGCTGTAGGAAGGCTTCGTCGGCCAGGCCGTCCACCCGGTCCAGCAGCGGGGTCAGCGCGGCCGGGGAGGTCTCCAGCAGCGGCCCGGCGGCGGTCAGCAGCCCGGCGATCCGGCGGGCCAGCGCGCGACGCCCCTCGGCCGTGGCGGCCCCGTCCACCCAGGCGGCGGCGCGGGCGCCGAGCCCGGCCGCCGGATCCAGGTCCAGCAGCACCCGCACGGCCGACGCGGCACCCCGCATCAACGGGCTCCCGCCCTCCGCGAGTTCCGTCAGGGCGGCGTCCATCCGCAGCCCCAGCCGGCGGGCGGCGGCCCGGTCGGAGAGGGCCACCAGCGCGGCCGCGTCGGCGGGGTCGTCGCTGCCCGCGAGACCGGGCAGCGACCGCACGGCGGAATCCAGCAGATCACCGCCCAGTGCCTCGGCGGCCTCCCGGGCCGCGGCGGAGGCGCCGGGCAGGTGGCCGCGCCGCAGCCCCTCCAACAGGTCGACGGCCTCCAGGAGTTCCGCCACTCCGGCGGTCTCCGGCAGCACCGCGGCCGCCTCCTCCAGTCGTACGTCGACCAGCTCGGGCAGATCGCAGCGCGCGGCGGCGGCCAGCCCGGCCAGGACCTGCGCAGCCGTCGGGCCGCCCTCGGCGGCCTCGCGGCGTGCGATCTCGCGCAGCGTGCCCGCGGCCGCCTGGGCGGCGGTGACGCCGCGGACCCCCGCCAGATCCAGGCGGGCCGGGACCGAAGGGGTCCAGGACAGCCGCCACTTGCTCCCCAGGGCGGTGCCGTCACCGGTGGCGGCGACGCCGACGGGCTCTCCGTACGAGGCCCCGCACACCAGCAGCCGCTGGAGCAGCACCTCGCGGCGCCCGTCGAGCTCGGAGCGCAGCGGGTCGAGGCGCACCTCGCGCGGCGCCGGGTCCTCGGGGGAGGGCAGCCGCAGAGCCGCCAGCTCCGCCTCCACGGAGGGGCCCAGCCCGGAGCGCGGGGCGTGCGGGGTGGTCCGGCCGCGGCCCGTACCGACGAACACGGCCTCCAGGGCGCGGGCCAGCGCCCGGCCCCGGCCGAGGGGTTCGCCCTGCCCGAGCACCGTGGTGACGGCCTCGAGGAGCTCGCCCCGGCCGGGCGCGGGCAGCCCGCGCAGCACCGCCAGGTCGCAGGCGAGCCGCAGGGCCTCGGCGGCCTCCCCGGTCCCGGCGGTGTGCCCGGCCCCGCGCAGCTCCCGGCACAGCCGGGTGAGCGCGGCCGAGGCCGCCTCCCGCAGCCGCACCGGATCCCCGCCCGCCTCGAACACGGCCTGCTGCCACAGCGGATCCCGGATCCCGGCGGGGTACCCGGAGCGCGAGTCGAGCAGGTCGAAGGAGTACGCGACGAACGAGGTCACGACCTCGGCACCGGCCACGGCGGCCGCCGCGGCCTTCGGGGCGCCGTCCGGGCCCGTGGCCGTGCCTGCGCCCGCTCCTCGCCCGGCCCGCGGAGCGGGAGGGTTCGTGCCAGCGCTGGTTTCCGGCGAACCGGGGCCCGCCACAGAGGCGTCCGCGCCGCTGCGCGGTCCCGGCACCGGCGTGTCCGCGAGCAGCGCCGGGGCGTGGAAGGCCCCGATCACGGCGGCCACGCGACGGCCGCCCGCGGCGGCGGTCGCGATGACACCCCGCATATGGGCCTCCCGCGCCAGGTCCGTCGCCGGGACGGCGCCCGCGTCCGTACGCAGGGCCCAGCCG
>NZ_JZWV01001542.1 GCF_000966975.1 Streptomyces katrae
ACGCAGGGCCCAGCCGACACCGAGGGCGGCGCGGCGCACGGCCTCCGGGGCGCAGCCCGGGGCGAGGACCTCGACCGCGCGGTCCCACAGGTCGTCGCCCTCGCGCCCGGTACCGACGCCGCGAGCGCATCGGCGTAGGACCGGCGCGCCGCGCCCCCGTGCACCGCCGCACCCGAACCGGGCCCGGCGAGCCGGTCTGCCTCGGCCACCGCCGGGGCCGGCGCGGCGGACTCCGAGTCGCAGTCCGCCGCGCGACTGCCGGAGCCGCCGTGCGTCCCGGGCCGTGCCGGGGCGGGAACGCTCCCGTCGGCATCGGCCCCCGCGGGCCCCGCCGGGGCCGGAGCCGCCTCGGCGTCGTCGGACGCGTACCCCGCCGAAGCCGTGGCCGGCCCGTCCGCCCCCCGGCCCGCCGCACCGGCGGCGGGCGGCCCGTCGGTGCCGGTCGGGGCGGGTTCCGCGGGGGACGGCGAGGACCAGCCGCGGTCCCCCAGGGGGAGGTCGCAGCACAGCACCCGCACGCCGCGTTCCCGGGCCCAGCGGACCGCCGCCAGCTCCGGGGAGAAGTCCGCGAACGGGTAGAAGGCCAGGCGGCCCTCGCGGCCCAGGCCCGCCAGGGCCACCGGAGCGACCGTCTCCGGGTCGGCCAGGTGGGGCAGCCACGGCTGGAAGTCCGCCGGCAGTTCCACGCAGACCACCTCCGGGTCCGCGGCGTCCAGCAGCGCCGGCACCACCGCCGCCAGCGCGGGGCTGTGGTGCCGTACGCCCAGCAGGAACGGCGCACGGGAGGCGGCCAGAGCCTCCACGGCCGCCCGTGGATCAGCGGTGAGCGTCAACGCAGGCTCCCGCGCAGGTCCCAGAGCCGCCGCCACATCGCAGAGCCGTCCTCGGCCCGGCGGCGCACCGGGCCGTCCCAGTAGCCCAGCAGCCGCCCGTGGTCGGCCGGATCGTCCTTGCGCACGACACCCAGCAGATGCCCCGGCAGCAGGTCCAGCACGTCACCGCCCGGCAGGTACGCGGCCGCGACCCCCAGCGAGGCCGCCACCTGCACCGCCTCCGCCGTGGACATGACCGTCCCCGGCCGCTCGACGTCCCAGCCCTCCGCGCTGCGCCCCGAACGCAGGTCCCGGAACACGGTGACGAGCGCGTCGAGCACGCTGTCGTCCACCCCGAACGCCGCCCCGGCCCGCTCCACGGCGGCCACGGCCTGCCGGCGGATCAGCGCGGCCTCCGCGTCCGGGTCCGAGATCGGGCCGACCGTCTCGAAGTTGAAGCGCCGCTTCAGCGCCGCCGACATCTCCGAGACGCCCCGGTCCCGCAGGTTGGCGGTGGCGATGACCGTGAATCCGGGGGCCGCCGAGACCACCGAGTCCTCGGTGGCCGTCAGTTCCGGCACGCTCACCCGCCGGTCGGACAGGATCGACACCAGCGCGTCCTGCACCTCCGGCAGACAACGGGTGATCTCCTCGACCCGCACCACCCGGCCCGCGCGCATCGCCGCGAGCACGGGGGAGTCGACCAGGGCCTGCCGGGTCGGCCCCTGCGCCAGCAGCAGCGCATAGTTCCAGCCGTAGCGGAAGGCGTCCTCGGTGGTGCCCGCCGTGCCCTGCACGGTGAGCGCGCTGGTGCCGCACACGGCTGCGGACAGCAGCTCGGACAGCATCGACTTGGCGGTGCCCGGCTCGCCCGTGAGCAGCAGCCCCCGTTCTCCGGCCAGGGTCACCACGCAGCGCTCCACCAGGGCGCGTTCGCCGACGAACTTCGGGGCGATCACCAGCTTGGACGGCAGCCCGGCGCGCCGCTTGGGCAGCGCCAGCTCCTCCCCC
>NZ_JZWV01001543.1 GCF_000966975.1 Streptomyces katrae
GGGTGAGGGCCCAGCCGGGCGGGCGGGGGCCGGGGTCCTGGGCGGCGAGGAAGGCCAGTTCGGCGGCGTACCGCTCCTCGGCGGGCACGACCTGCCGCGCGGCGGGGGCGGACGGTTCGGTCACGGTCATCGGGAAGTCCTCGTGTTCTGGAAAGCCGTGGAAGGAAGAAGGGGCGGCGGGGGCGCGTGCCGGGAGGCCGCGCCCCCGCCGGTGCCGGTCACCCGGCGCGGCTCAGCGCCGGCGGCCCGCGGTGCGCTTCACCTTGAGCTCCTCGAAGCGCGGTACGTCGCCCTCACGGACCCGCGCCCACGCCCGGCGGTACAGCTCCGCCGCCGGCTCGGCCGGCACCAGCGCGCCCAGGACCGGCCGGCCGCCCGGGGCCAGGGCGTACATCGGCAGCTTCCACTGCTCGACGGGCAGCGCGGGCGCCCCCGGCTCGGCCCACGGGCCGGGCAGGAACAGGGAGCGCCCGGCACGGGCCCGGGTGGCCGAAACCACCAGGTCCGTGGCGGCCAGCTCCGCCCGGGCCGCCTTCAGCCGGGCCGGCTTCCAGCCCGTCCAGCGGGCCGTGTTCCGGTCGGTCGGGTCGGGCATCGCCAGCAGCGCCAGGTACAGGCCGGCGGCGTCCGCACCGAGCCCGTACTCCGCGGACACCTCGGCCACCAGCTCCGGCACGCTGCGGCCGGGGTCCTGCGGCCACCAGGTGCCCTCCGCGTCCACCGTGCCCGCCACCGGCGCCCCCGGATCGGCGAGCAGCGCGGCGAAGCCCGGGTCGTGGGCCAGGCGCAGCGCCGTCTCCGTCGCGCCGGGCAGCTGTCCGGTGTCGCGCAGCAGCGGCAGGTACGGGTCGGACCCGGTCGAGTCCAGCAGCGCGGTGCGCAGCGCGGGCAGGGGCCGGCCGTCCTGGGTGGCCAGCACCACCGCGCCGTACCGCTCGTACCCGGCCGTGGTCTCGGTCGGGGTGCCGGCCGCCTTCCGGAAACCGGCCAGGTCCACGTAGTGCCCCACGCTCAGCAGCAGCTCCGGCGAGGACAGCCGCTGCCGCAGCGCCGTCAGCGCCGGCGGCAGGCAGGACCGTACGGGGTGCCCGGCGGGCAGCCGGTGCGCGAGCCAGGCCGCGAAGCCCACCGAGGAGGTGAGCACCGCGGCGTCGAAGGGACGCCCGCCCGGGGCCACCGGCTCGGCGCGGTCGCCCTTGACCGCCCAGGCGGTGTCGGCGGACAGCTCCGGGGAGGCCGCCGCGTCCAGCAGCGCGGGCAGCGCACGGTGCGCCGTCCAGGCGGCGCGGACCTCCTTGCCGGCCTCGGCGAGCAGCCACTCGGGCACCGGCGTACGGCGGCCCGCGCGCCGGATCCACACCTGCGCGGCGGCCTCCGCGTCCGGGCCGTCCGTCCACAGCCGGGCCGGGTCGGCGGGCAGCAGGGCCGCGACCAGCTCGCGCCGCACCTCCGGGGAGAGCTCCTTGAGGTCGTTGCGGGCGGCCGCGGCGTCGTTGGCCTTGACCCCGAAGAGCTTTCGCAGGTCGGCGGGGAGGAATCCGCGCTCGTACGTCTCCAGGTACGGCAGGCCCGCGACGACCAGGGCGGCCATGGCGGCCGACACCCCGGTCAGCCGGCCGAACTCCTCGGCCGCCGCCGGGAACCACGGCGCCGGACCGCGCTCGGCGGCCTCCTTCAGGAACGCCGTCAGCCAGCCGGCCCCGCGCTCCCGGTCCCCGACCGTCACGGCCGCCCCGGCGCCGGTGTAGGGGGCGGGCACCGCGAAGGCGCCCGCCGGGTCGTGCAGCACGGCGTCGAAATGCCGCTCCCGCGGGTGCTCCGCCGTCTGCTCGTTGAGGGCCAGCAGCGCCCCGCCGCCCAGCGGCACGACCGCCCGGTGCCGGCCGCCGCGGCCGCGTTCCCGGCCG
>NZ_JZWV01001544.1 GCF_000966975.1 Streptomyces katrae
GTTCCCGGCCGTCGGCGCCCAGCAGGTGGGCGGTGTCGATCCGCACCGTCAGCCGCCGCCAGCTCGTGGCGGAGGTCTCGGCCGAGGCCAGACCCAGCGCGTCCACCTGGGACAGCAGCCGGCACAGCGCCTGCCCCTGCTCCTGCGTGGTGCCGGCGGCGACCGCCCGGTAGGCGACCGCGGCGGGCGCCCCCAGGAACAGGTCGGCCCACGGGAACGAGGACCGTGCCAGCCGCGGCACGTCCACGTGCAGCCGGCCGGCGACGGCCTCGGCGGCGGTGTCGGCGGCGGCCGCGCCGAGCGCCCGCAGGAAGGCGGACGTGGCGTCCGTGTCCCCGCCGTAGTAGCGGTGGTAGGGGTTGCCGGTCAGCCCGTGCAGGGCGGCGTCGAGCAGCTGGTCGGAAGGACCGCGCTCCACGGCCGGCTTCGGCCGGGCCGCCGGGCGGGCGGTGAGGGATTCCGCGACGCGGGCCAGGGCCTTGCGCTGGACCAGCGCGGAGCGGAGCACGTCGACGACGCCGCCGATCAGCACGGGCGAGCCGATCGCCGGCAGGGCCTCGCGGACCAGCGCGGGCAGCTCCTCGCGCCCCTCCGCCTCGGCGGCCGCCTTCAGCAGTGCTCCGGCGGCCGGGGCGTCCAGCGCGCGCAGTGCCGCCGAGCCCTCGGGATCGCGGGGGCGCAGGAAGTACCAGTAGGCGAGCGGCGGGAGTTCCGCGTCGCCGGCCGCGTGCGGGGCGCCGTGGTGGTTGGCGGTGGTCCGGGCGGTGACGGCCCCCTCGGGGTCGCTCAGGGACAGGGTCCGCCAGTCGCTGCTCACCGCGCGGGGCCGCTCGTCACCGGGCAGCCGGACCGCCGCGTCCGGCCTGGCGCCGCCCTCGGGGACGCGGACCCGGCCGCCGGCCGTGTCGGAGCCGTGCCAGCCCTGGCCCGGCACGCGCACGGCACGCCAGCCCAGCAGGCCGTCCGCGGGCGCGCCGAGCACCGAGCCCTCGACGGCGGGCGCGGGCCGCAGCCAGTTCTGGCCGATGTTGTCGGGCAGGGTGCTGCCGCCGGGGTGGCCGTCGAGGGCGTCGGCGAGGAAGCCGGGCATCGAACGCCGTCCCGTGGCCCCGGTGGCCGGGTCGTACTCGGCCCAGCCCGGGCCGCCGGAGTCGCGGTCCGGGTCCCACGCCCAGTACGAGGTCCCGTCGGAGACGACCGCCCGCTCGGCCGGGACCAGGCTGTCGCCGCGGCGCAGCACGCCGGCGCCGGTGGTGCGGCCGCCGCCGGGCAGCGGCAGCGAGACGTGCCCGGAGCGGATCGACCAGTAGGTGGCCGCCGAGTCGAGGGTGAGGACGTCGTCGGGGGCGCTCAGCCAGTAGCCCTCGACGGGGCCGTTGTAGGTGGCCCAGAAGACGAGCAGGTCGCCGTCGGTGTAGTGGAAGCCGAGCTGCCGGCCGTTGACGGAGGGCGCCCGCAGGTCGTGCGTGAGGACGGTGGAGTCGGCGTCGATGACCCGCACCTGGGTGGAGTTGGCGACGATGACGTACGGCCAGGCGTCCATCACGGTCAGGTGGCCCCGGCCCCGGCCGGGCGTCAGCTCGCGGACGGCGCTCTCCCAGGCGGGCCAGACCAGCTCCTCGAACATGCCGCCGCGCAGGGTGCGGGCGAGGACCTCGTCCAGGTCGGCGGCGGCGGCCGCGGCCACCTCCGCCGGGGCCAGTGCCAGGGCTTCGGAGGGCAGCCAGGTCAGGCGCCGGATCGCCTCGGGCAGGTCGGGCAGGGCCGTCGCCGTGGACTGGGCGGCCACCTCGCGGACCCACTCGGCGATCAGCGGGCTGCTGCCGGGGGTCACGGCGAGCCGCCGCACGGCCTCGCGGCCGCCCGACATGTGGCTGTTGAACCGGTTGAGGGTGCGGAAGAAGGCGGGCCGCAGCCGCTCGTCCGCGCACAGGGCCCTCAGGTCGCGGGGGTTCTCCGAGCGGCTCCACTCCTCCAGTCCGAGGACGGCCCTGGCGTCGTCGCCGGGCTCGGCCACGGGCAGGTCCAGGGAGAGCAGCAGGTCGAGCAGGTTGACGTCCTGCAGGCCCAGCCGCAGGCCCTGTTCCCGGCCCGGCCCGGCGAGTTCGGCGCGCAGCGGGCCGGCGCAGCGGGCGACCAGGTCGAGCAGCGCCGGGAGG
>NZ_JZWV01001545.1 GCF_000966975.1 Streptomyces katrae
CCCCCGTACGGTCCACGGTGTCGGCGGTCCCGCCCCGGAGTCGGCCGGCGCCCCGCACCGGGCTCCTGGTGGCCGCCGGGGTGCTCGCCGCGATCGGTCTCGGGATCTGGGGCGTCACCTGGGCGCGCACCGGGACGGAGGACCCGGGCAAGGCCAAGGGCCGGGCCGAGGCCAAGGACAAGTACACGACCCTGGCGGACTGCCCCGCGGTCGCCCCGTTCCTCCCCCGGCTCCCGGGCGCGCGCGACCCTGCCAAGGACGTCCACTCCGAGACCGTCACGGGCGCGATCACGAGCTGCAGCTGGGCGCAGGAGAGGGCGGCGGTCGCGTCCGTGGACTGGGACCTGGAGCTCGGGAGGCGCGGCCGCAGCGGGACGGAGGAGCAGCGGCAGCGCTACACCGCGGCGGTGACCGAGGGCGCGGGCGAGCCCGGCATCGGCGACGAGGCGTTCTGGAACGGGACCTGCCAGCTCGTCGTCCGTGACGGCAACGTCATGGTGACGGTGTGGCTCAACGGAGGCGGGTCCGGCACCGACGCCTGCCGGCCGCAGGTGCGGGACCTCGCCCGCACCGCCCTGACCGTCACGCAGGGCCCGCCCCGCTGAGCCGCCCCCTCACCCCCCGCCGGGAAGCCCCCGTACGCGGCGCTGGTTGCTCGTGCCGCAGCTCAGGCAGACCACCCAGTCCCGGAGCTCGCCGTCCTCCCGCCGCCAGGGCTCGCTGACGACGTTGCCGCCCTCCTCGCCGCAGAAGAAGCAGTCCGCCTCCCCGCCCTCTGGCCGCCGCATCGGTGTCAGCGGCCCGGTCCCGGTGTCCCGGTAGCCCACCCAGCCGCACCCGGAGCACTCCCACCACTCCTCCGGCCTCGGTGTCGGCCCGCTTCCGCCCCACCGGTTGCGGGTGTACTCCACGCGCAGGGCCGTCAGCGGCGTCTGCCCGCAGCGCGGACACGCGGGGGTCGACGTCATGGCGCACCTCCCTCTCTCCCGGGCAGCCCACCGCATCCCCGCCTCCCGCACAACCCCCGCCCGGCCGAAGGACACGCACATCACGGACGCCTGCCTCACATCCGGACGGAGATCTGGTGATCTGACCTTCCGTCAGATTGAAACGTGTTCTAATCTGCCGCGCATGGGCATCGGAATCACGCAGGAGCAACGGGAGTTGGCCGGCGCCGTGCGCGGCTGGGTGGCGCGGGCGGTGCCGCCCGAGGCGGTGCGGAAGCTGCTCGACGCCCCGCCCCAGGCCGGGGCGAGGCCCGGCTACTGGGACGGGATGTGCGCACAGGGGCTGGTGACGCCCCATCTGGAGGGCGGGACCCTGCTGGATCTGGCCGTCGTCGTGGAGGAGACCGCCCGGGCGGCGCTGCCCGGGGCCTTCCTGCCGAGTGCGCTGGCCTCCGTACTCCTGGACCGGGCGGGGGCGCGGCCTCTCGACGGGCGGGTCGGGGCGGTGGCCCTGGGGCCCGGCGGGATCACCGCCGTCGCGGCCGAGGGGGGCGGGTGGCGGCTGGACGGGGTCGCGCCTCCCGTACTCGGAGCAGGGGAGGCGGAGCTGGTGCTGCTCGCCGCCGAGGGGGAGGGCGGGGTCCGGTGGTTCGCCGTCGACGCCGCCGATCTGGAGGTCCGGCCGCACGAGAGCGCCGATCCGACCCGGCCCACCGCCGAGGTGCGGGCGCACGCCCTCACGGTCCCCGCCGGGCGGCTGCTGGAGCTGGACGAGGACCTGGTGCGGGACCTGGCCTGCGTGCTCTTCGCCGCCGACGCCTGCGGCACCGCCGCCTGGGCGGTCCACACCGCCGCCGAACACGCCAAGGTCCGCGAGCAGTTCGGCCGCCCCATCGGGCAGTTCCAGGGCGTCAAGCACCTGTGCGCCGACATGCTCGTCCGCCTCGAACAGGCCCGGGCCCTCACCTGGGACGCCGCGGGCAGCGCGGACGAGGAGCCCGCAGTGCGCTCGCTCGTCGCCGCCCTCGCCGCCGCGACCGCCCTCGACGCCTCGTACTCCTGCGCCAAGGACTGCATCCAGATCCTCGGCGGCATCGGCTTCACCTGGGAGCACGACGCCCACATCCACCTGCGCCGCGCCCTCGTCGCCCGCCAGCTCCTGGGCCCCGGCGACGCCCACCGCCTGCGCGCCGTACGCC
>NZ_JZWV01001546.1 GCF_000966975.1 Streptomyces katrae
CCTCCAGCATGCGCGCACGGGCCGTTCGCCGCCTGCCGGGCGCAGCGGGCGGCGACGGCGCAGGTCAGGAGGTGCGGTGCAGGCCGGCGCGGAGGATGTGGAGGCTGACGACGAGGACCCAGACCGGGAAGACGATCTCCACCCACGGCACCCCCGACCCCAGCACCAGCAGGGCCAGCCCGGTCGCGAAGCCGAGCACGGCCAGCGGGCGGGGGAAGACGCGGAGCCTGCGGCCGATGGCCGAGGTCGAGAAGACGAACACGGCCGCCATGCGCAGGGCGTACGTGGACAGCACGGTGTACGCGAAGGGCCGGCCGAACCCGGAGGGTGACCCGGACTCGCTCAGCACGGTCCCGGCCGCCGCAGCGGACACGAAGAGGGTGGCGACGAAGATGAACCCGCTGCCCAGGAACACCGTGGCGAAGAAACGGTCCTCCACCGCGCCCGAGTGCTCCCGCAGCGCCCCCATGAACCACAGGAAGAAGATCCCCGCGAAGGGGACGATCTCCAGCGCGAGCCGCACGGCCCAGCGCCGGTCCGGGGGGACGGCCGCGTCGGCCGGGCTCCCGGAGGGGATGGCGGTCCGCATGAGCACGATCGCCGCCGCGACCAGCACGGCGAACATCACACCGGCCGTCCCGGCGGCCCGGGGCGTGCGCAGCCGTGCGGAGGTGGGATCGTCCATGCCTTCAGCAGGCCCCGGCGGCCGTGGCCGCGCCACCCCGGGGACCCGACGGGGTGAACGGCCGCGGCGGCGCCGGCGGGGGCGGTCCGGCCGGCCGGCGGCTCAGCCCACGGGCTCCGGGACCTGTTCCTGCGCCGGGGCCTCGGCCCCGTCGTGGTTGCCGTACCAGGCCACGGCGACGGCACCGGTCACCGCCAGCACGAAGCCGGCGACCGCCAGCCAGGCCAGCCCCGGGCGGGAGGCGTCGCCCAGCCACAGCACGCCGATCGCACCCGGGAGCACCGTCTCGCCGACGACCAGGGCGGCCGTGGCCCCGTTCACCGAGCCGATCTGCAGGGCGACGGTGTGCAGGTACATGCCGCCGACACCGGCGACGAGGATCGCGTACAGCGCGGGGTCGGTGAGCAGCGTGCCCAGGTCGAAGGGGTCGATCCCGTCCAGGACGCGCACGCCCACGCCCAGGGCGCCGAAGGCCAGGCCCGACAGCAGACCGGCGAGGATCGCGGCGCGCGCGCCGAGGAACCGTACGGCCGCCGTGCCGCCGACGATGATCAGCAGGGTCACCGCCAGCAGCCACCAGTGCGTGGCCATCGGGGCGTGGTGGTCCCCCTCGTGCCCGGCGGCGGTCGCGAGCAGCACCAGCGCCGCGCAGACCACCCCGATGGAGGTCCATTCCTTGCGGCTCAGGCGGATGCCCAGCATCTTCACACTCAGCACGGCCGTGATCACCAGGTTGGCGCTGATCACGGTCTGGGAGAGGAAGAGCGGCAGCAGACGGGCCGCCAGCGCTCCCAGCCCGAAGCCGACGAAGTCCAGGATGGTGCCGACGATGAACTCCCAGGTCATCGCCGCCTTGGCGGTGGACGTCAGGTTCGGGCCGCCGTGGGCGGTCACCCCGGCGGCGGCCGGCGACAGCCGGGCGGCGCGGCGCGAGCCGACGGCTTGCAGGACGGAGCCCGTCCCGTAGCAGATGGACGCCGCGACAGCGGTCAGCAGGCCTATGAGCACAGAGGGCTCCGTTCAACGTCTGGCAGGTAAAGCGGTACCTCTGCCAGACGTCGGATCGGGCCGCGGAGTTGCCTCCGCAAGAAGGTTCGTTGACCTTTTCTTTGCCGTCCGCCGCGGCGCCGCCGTCCGAGCGTCTCGATCCCCGATGTCTGCGTCGACCATTCGGCCCGCCCCGAGGGCTGCTCCGCTCAGCGCCTCAGGGCCAGGGACGTCAGCTGCGCCACACCCCATACGAGCGGTACGCAGCCCGCCAGGAGTGCGCCGGCCCGCAGGCCGGCGGCCGTCCGCAGCACCGCGCCCGGGGTGCCCAGCTCGGCCAGCGCCGCCCGGGCGGGGCCCCGCGCCTGCCGCGATTCGACCGCGGCGGTGAGCAGGGAGGCGGCCGCGCAGAGGGCCACGAGCGCGGCGGCCGGTCCGGTCAGCGGCCCCAGCGGGGCGGGCGTCACGGT
>NZ_JZWV01001547.1 GCF_000966975.1 Streptomyces katrae
GCCGACGGCTTCGCCCTCGCGGCGGCCCAACTGGACGGCCCCGACCCCCGGCGGTCCTGACCCGAGACGGTCCTGCCCTTGCCCGGGTGCACCCGCCCGCGTGCACCCGGGGCGCGTGCACCCGGCGCGCGTGGAGCAGGGGCGTATGGATCCCGGGCGCGCCGACCGGGACGCTGCCCCCCAGGGCCGCGGAGCCGGTGCGTGAACCCCCGCGCCGGGTCCGCCCGCCGTGCGGGCCGGAGGGGAGGGCGCTCAGGGGGCGGTGGTGTCCCGGCCCCCGGGCGGGCGCAGGGCGGACAGTGCCCGTGCGGTGATCTCCTCCGGGGTGCCGGCGACGTCGACGGCGAACCCCGGCTCGTCCGGGTGGAGCGGCTCCAGCACGGCGAACTGGGAGTCCAGCATGGAGGCGGGCATGAAGTGCCCCGTCCGGGCGGCCATCCGGGCCGCGATCAGCGGCCGCCGCCCCGTGAGGTGGACGAACACCACGCCCGCGGGAGCGGCGGCCCGCAGCCGGTCGCGGTAGGCGCGCCTGAGGCAGGAGGCGGCGACCACCCCGCCGCCCGTGCCCCGCCCCCGGATCCACGCGCCGACGGCGTCCAGCCACGGCCACCGGTCGGCGTCCTCCAGCGGGATCCCGGCCGACATCCTGGCCACGTTGGCCGCCGGATGGAAGGCGTCGCCCTCGGCGTAAGGGACGCCGAGCGCCTCCGCGAGCAGCCGGCCCACGGTCGACTTGCCCGTGCCGGACACGCCCATCACCACGATGACGCCCTGGGGGTCCACCTCGTACCTCTCCGTCCTCGCCGGTTCGCCGCTTCCCCCACTCAAGCGCACGGCCCGCCGGGGCCCGCCGCCGGGGTCACCGCCCGGGCGGGCCGGCGGGGCTGGGGGTCAGCCGGCCGCGGCCGTGCCCCGCGCCGCGAACTGGGTGCGGTACAGCTCCTCGTAGCGGCCGCCCGACGCCAGCAGCTCGGTGTGGGTGCCGCGTTCCACGATGCGGCCCTCCTCCACCACCAGGATCAGGTCGGCGGCCTGCACGGTGGACAGCCGGTGTGCGATCACCACCGCGGTCCGCCCCGCCAGGGCCTCGGACAGGGCCTCCTGGACGGCCGCCTCGGAGGTGGAGTCCAGGTGGGCGGTGGCCTCGTCCAGGATCACCACCCGCTGCCGGGCCAGCAGCAGCCGCGCGATGGTCAGCCGCTGCCGCTCCCCGCC
>NZ_JZWV01001548.1 GCF_000966975.1 Streptomyces katrae
CCGGTAGCCGCGCTCGCCGACGACGGTGTCCAGGCCGTCCGGGAGGGAGGCGACCAGGCCGTCCAGGCGCGAGCGGCGCAGGGCCTCCCACAGCTCCTCCTCGGCCGCGCCGGGCCGGGCCAGCAGCAGGTTGGCCCGTACCGACTCGTGGAAGAGGTGCCCGTCCTGGGTGACCATGCCCAGGGTGTCGCGGATCGAGTCGGCGCTGAGGTCGCGCACGTCGATCCCGCCCAGGCGCACCGAGCCCGCGTCCGCGTCGTACAGGCGCGGCAGCAGCTGGGCGATGGTGGACTTGCCGGCGCCGGAGGAGCCGACCAGGGCGACCATCTGGCCGGGTTCGGCGCGGAAGGACACCTCGTGCAGCACCTGGGTGCCGCCGCGGGAGTCGAGGACGGCCACCTCCTCCAGGGAGGCCAGCGACACCTTGCCGGGGGAGGGGTAGCCGAAGGAGACCCGGTCGAACTCCACCGCCACCGGGCCCTCGGGCACCCGGCGGGCGTCCGGCTTCTCGGCGATCAGCGGCTTCAGGTCGAGGATCTCGAAGACCCGCTCGAAGCTGACCATCGCGCTCATCACCTCGACCCGCGCCCCGGCCAGCGCGGTCAGCGGGGCGTACAGCCGGGTCAGGAGCAGGGCCAGGGCGACGACCGAGCCGGCCTCCAGGCTGCCGCGCAGGGCGTAGTAGCCGCCCAGCCCGTAGACCAGCGCCAGGGCCAGCGCGGAGACCAGGGTGAGGGCCGTGATGAACGCCGACTGGGCCATCGCCGTACGGATCCCGATGTCCCGCACCCGGGCCGCGCGGGCCGCGAACTCGGCGGACTCGTCGGCGGGCCGCCCGAACAGCTTGACGAGGGTGGCGCCGGGCGCGGAGAACCGTTCCGTCATCTGTGTGCCCATCGCCGCGTTCAGCGCCGGGTGCACATCCGGCGGGCCGGCAGCACGAACACCGGCAGCAGCGCCAGGGCCAGCAGGGTGATCTGCCAGGAGATGCTCAGCATCACTCCCAGCGTCAGCAGCAGGGTCACCGTGTTGGAGACCACCCCCGACAGGGTGTTGCTGAACGCCCGCTGGGCGCCGATCACATCGTTGTTGAGGCGGCTGACCAGGGCGCCCGTCCGGGTCCGGGTGAAGAAGGCCACCGGCATCCGCTGGACGTGGTCGAAGACCGCACGGCGCAGGTCGAGGATCAGCCCCTCGCCGAGGGTGGCGGAGAGCTTGCGGGTCAGCAGCCCCAGGCCCGCCTCGGCGACCGCGATGACCGCGATCAGCAGCGCGAGGCGGGTCACCTTCCCGGTGTCGCCGTCCCCGCCCGCCTTCGCCCCCTGCACGATCGCGTCCACGATCCGGCTGGCCAGCAGCGGGGTGGCCACCGCCAGCAGCGCACCCACCACACTGAGCAGCAGGAAGAAGGTCAGGCCGCGCCGGTGCGGGCGGGCGAAGGCGGCGATCCGGCGCAGGCTCGCCGGGGAGAACGGGGGCCGGTCGCCCTGCTGGGCGTTGATCGCGCTGTGCAGCGAATGCCAGGCGGTGACTTCCATGTCCATGACCCTCACGGTAGAACCTCGACCAAACTTCAGGTCAAGGGAACGGCGCAGGACCACCCGCAAGGGGCCGGCAACGGTCAACTCCCTGCCGTCCGGAGGGATTTCCGGGAAAGGCCCGCCCGCTGCGGGCGCGGTGCCATCATCGGGGAATGACGCAGGCATCGCCCTTCGCCGGCCCCGGCCGGCCCTCCGCCGACACCGTCCTGGAGCGCTTCGAGCAGTGGGCCCGCGACACCCCCGGGGCCCCCGCCGTCATCACCCGCGGCGGAGACCTCTCCTACGCCGGACTCGACGCACGCGCCAACCGGCTCGCCCACCACCTCCTCGCCCGGGGCCTGCCCGCCGACGCCCGCGTCGCCATCGCCCCACCCGCCGCGAGGACACCGTCGTCGCCCTCCTCGCCACCCTCAAGGCGGGCGCCGCCTACGCCCTGCTCGACGCCGGGGACACCCGCACCGCGCGGGTGCAGCTCACCGCCCTCGCACCCGACCTGCTGCTCACCGACACCGCGGGGGAGGCCCGCCTGGACCAGGGCGAGGGCCTCCCGGCCCTGCTCACGGACGCGGAAGCCGAAGGGACGTCCGCCCGGCCCGCCC
>NZ_JZWV01001549.1 GCF_000966975.1 Streptomyces katrae
GCCCCCGGCCCGCCCCGCGCACCCGGCCACAGCCGCCGTCCTGTTCACCGGCACCGCAGTGCCCCGCCCCGTCCCCGTCGGCCACGCCCTGCTGCTCGCCGCCCACGAGGCCTGGGCACAGGTCGCCCGGCTGACCCCCGAGGACCGCCACCTGTTCACCGGCGGGGCGGACCTCACGGCCTTCGCCGCCGGCTGGACCCGCGCCCTGTGCTCCGGCGCCGCCCTCGTCCTCCCCGAAGGCACCGCCTGGACGCCCGGCGAGATACCGGACGCCGTGGCGGAGCACGAGGTCAGCGTGCTGCACACCGACCCCGCGGGCGCCCTGCGCCTCCTCGACCGCAGCCTCGACCCGGCCGGCGCCGCCCGCCGGGGGCGGCGCGAACCCGCCCCGCGGCTGTCGGCCCTGCGCCTGCTCACTGTCACAGGGGACCGGCTCCACCTCGACCAGCAGACCACCCTCCACGACCGGCTGCGCCCCGGCGCCCGCGTCCTCAACGTCTACGCCCCCGCCGAAACGGCGGGCGCCGGAACCTGGTTCGAACTCCCGCAGCTGCCCCGCCCCCTGGACGAACCCGAACGGCTCGCCCTGCTCGGCACCCCCTTCCCCGGCTCCCGCGCCGAACTGCGCGCCGGGGAACTGCTCCTGACCCCGCCGGGCGGCGCCGACCCCTTGCCCACCGGGGACCTCGCGGTGCTCCGTCCGGACGGGCTGCTGGAGTTCGCGGGACGCCTGCGCGACCGCATCACCCTCGCCGACGGCAGCCCCCTCGACCCGCATCCGGTCGAGTCCGTCCTGCGGACCCACCCCGGCGTCGGCGCGGCCGTCCTGGCCCCCGTCGGCAGCCGCCGGAACACCCGGCTCGTCGCGTACGTCGCCCCGCCCCCCGACGAACCCGGCCCGGACGGCGGCGCGCCCGTGGACGTGGAGGGGCTCCGCGACCACCTCGCGGGCCGCGTGCCCGAGGCCGGCAGCCCGGTCCGCCTGGTACGGCTGCGCACGCTGCCCCGCACCAGGGCGGGCCAGGAGGACCGGGCCGCCGTCCCGAGGCCCCCCGACCCGGGGGCCCGGCCCGCGGGCAGCGGCAAGTACGGGTCCCCGGCGGGCGGGGAAACGCCCGGCTGCTTCGGCTTCGGCTGCGCGGCGGTGCCGCTCGCCGTCCTCGCCCTGTTCGCCACCGACCTGATCTGGCCCGGCTCCACCGACCTCACCGGGGTGCCCGGCCCGTGGTCGTTCCTCTTCTCCGTCCTGTACTTCTTCGAGTGCGCGGCCTTCGCCGCCGGCCTGCTGTTCCTCTTCGCGGGCCGCAGCCGGATGCGGCGCCCGGGGACGGGCCGGCGTCTGACGACGGCGGCCCACCTGGCCGTGGCCTACCTGCTGCTGGCCTGGTGGCCGCAGGACAACCTCTACCGGCTCGCGGCCAAACAGGACTGGCCGCGGCAGGCCGCCCTCGTCTACACCTTCAACATCCCGCTGATGATCGCCGGGTTCATCGTGGCGGTCTACCTCACCCGCAGGCCCGCCGCCCCGCCGTCCGGCTCCGACGGCTGACCCCGCTCCCCGACGGCGAAGTCCTCGCCCACCGCCCGGGCCCGCTCCCGCACCAGCGCCTCGGCCGCGTCCAGCACCTCCCGGCTGTGCGCGGCCACCAGCACCCCCAGCCAGGGAGCCGGGTCGAAGGCCGCCGTCGGGATCGCGGGCACGAACACGGCCCCGAGCCCGGCGCAGTCCCGCGCCAGACCGGCGCACACCTCCTCCAGCTGGGCCTCCGGAAGCCGGGCGCCCAGCTCCACCCGGTCAGCGATCCGTACGAGGTGCCCCGCGCCCCGCAGTGCGTCGAGCCGGGCGGCCACCATGAACGCCGCCGACGGGCCGGTCAGCCGCAGGTTGG
>NZ_JZWV01001550.1 GCF_000966975.1 Streptomyces katrae
CGGCCGCCGCCAGCTCCCGGCCCACCGCCGCCCCGAAGGCCAGCAGCGGCCCCTCCAGCTGCGCGGGTACCACCCCGGGGCCCACCGTGGCCCCGCGGTAGCCGCCGTCGGCCACGTCCATCAGGGCCGCACCGACCCGGTGCGGGCGCCCCTCGCCGTCCACGAAACCGTCGTAGGTCAGGTCCCGTGGCGCCTCCCCCTCCGCCGGGCCGTGCACGTACTCCTCCACCAGCAGCGGGCCGCGCGGCAGGCCCCGTACCAGGGCACGGGCCCCGCCGGCCGCCCGTACGCGCTCGGGCGTCACCAGGGTGGTGCCCGAACCGCCCACCCCGTGCTCCGATTTGAGAACGGTGCTCTCGCCCGCCCGGGCCCGGGCCGCCACCCACCGGACCGCCGCCCGGCGGGACCCCGCCCGCCACTGGGCCGGGAGGGTGACCGCCGGATGGCCGCCGCCGGCCAGGATCCGGGCGAACAGGGCGTGGGCCCGGGACTTCGACTCGTACCGCAGCGCGTCCGGCCGCCACGGCAGACCGGCGAGCCGCGCGTACGGCTCCGTCCGCCCCCACGGTACGAGCGGCAGCCCGCACTCCCTCATCCGCCGGGCCAGCGCCGGCCGGGCCAGCACCGCCTCCGACAGGCCCGGGCCCCGCCCGGCCAGGCCGTCGTACACCTCCACCTCCGGCCCCCAGCCCAGCGCCCGCCCGACCGCCCCGGCCCACCAGCGCGGTACCGGCCCCGGCAGGAGG
>NZ_JZWV01001551.1 GCF_000966975.1 Streptomyces katrae
GTCCCGTACGTCGTGGGTCCCGGCGTCCGGCCGCGGCGCGGCGGTGCCCTCCCCCGTGGCGGCGGGCGGACCGGCGTCCGCGCGGAGCGATCCGTCACGCGTATCGGGAACGAGCGTGCCCGCGCGGCCGCGCGGGGCCTGCTCCCCGGCCGCGGCCGGGGCGGGGGTTCCGGTGCTCATACGGCGGCCTCTTCCTTCTCCAGTTGCTGGGCCCGGGCCACCTCGTCGTGGAGCAGGGTCCAGATCTCGTGGCGGTAGCGGGCGAACTCCGGGCTGGAGCGCAGGTCCTCACCGGTCGCCCCGGTGGAGCGGTCCCCGAAGGACACCGGCACGACCTCCTTGACGCGGCCGGGGCGGGAGGTGATGACGGCCACCTTCTGCCCCAGGTACACGGCCTCCTCGATGCCGTGCGTGATGAACACGACCGTCTTGCCGGTGCTCTGCCAGATGCGGCGCAGCTCGTCCTGGAGGGACTCGCGGGTCTGGGCGTCGAGCGCGGCGAAGGGCTCGTCCATGAGCAGCACGTCCGGGTCGTACGCCAGCGAGCGCGCGATCGCGACCCGCTGGCGCATCCCGCCGGAGAGCTCGTGCGGATGCCGGTCCTCGAATCCGGAGAGCCCCACCAGCTCCAGGAACTCCCGGGCCCGCGCCGCGCGTTGTCTGCGCGGGACGCCGATCGCCTCCAGGCCGAACTCGACATTGCCGAGCGCGGTGCGCCAGGGCAGGAGGGCGTACTGCTGGAAGACGATGCCCCGGTCCAGCCCGGGCCCGGTGACGGGCCTGCCGTCGAGGAGGATCTGCCCGGAGGTGGGCCGGGTCAGCCCGCCGAGGAGGTCCAGGAGGGTGGACTTGCCGCAGCCGCTGGGGCCGACGACGACGAGGAACTCCCCGGCCCCGATCTCCAGGTCGATCCCGTCGAGGGCGGTGAACTCCTCCTTGCTCCTGCCCTTCACCGGGAAGGTCTTCGTCACCGACTGGAACTCGATCTTCGCCATGGCCGGTCAGCCCTTCCCGTACCCGTTGAACTCGTTCGTGTACAGGTCGGACGGCTTCAGCTGCCCCGCCTTGATCTCGCCGCGCTCCGCGAGCCAGTCGAGCCAGACCTTGAACTCCTTGTCCTCGATGCGGCCGCCCGTCTCCGCGACCCCGTACGAGCGCCAGTACTTCAGCGTCGCGGTGTCCTCGTTGCGGCCGCGCTTCTTGATGATCGACTCCATGCGGGCGATGACCTCCTCGCGCGGGGTGGTGCGTGACCACTCGATGGCCTTGGCGACACCGGTGGTGAAGGTGCGGACGGTGTCCGGGTTCTCCTTGATGAACCGCTGGGTCATCACGTAGGAGCCGGCGCTGAACCTGCCGAGCAGGTCGAAGTCGCTGAACAGCGGGCGTATGCCGCCGGCGGCGAGGGCCTTGTCGCGCAGTACGCCGCCGAGCACGCCCACCTCGATCTGCTTCTGGCGCAGCGTCTGCTCGGTGTTGACGGGCGGCACGACCAGGGCCTCGACCTTGGCCGCGTCCGCCTTGGAGACACCGTTGCGGCCGAGGTAGATGTCGAGGATCGCCTGGGAGTGCGCGCCCAGGGTGTTCATGCCGACCTTCTTGCCGATCAGGTCGCGGGCGGAGCGGATCGGGCTGTCCTCCAGGACGTAGTAGCCGCTGAAGACGTCCTGGTCGACGCCGTAGTACGAGATCACCGCCTTGATCGGGGCCTTGCCCGCGGCGAGTTTGACGATCGCCCCGTTGAAGGCCCCGCCGAAGTGGATCTGGCCGGTGGCGGCGGACTGGATGTCCTGCGGGCCGCTGATGGTGTTGCCGACCCACTCCAGGGTGAGGCCGCCCAGGTAGCCGAGGTCGGCGGCCAGCTCGGGCAGGGTGACGGCGCCGACGCTGCCCTGGTACTTGAGCGTGGTGACCTGTCCGCCCGGCCGGGCGGACCCGCCGGTGGCGGTGGCGGTGCCGCAGCTCACCGCGGCCGCCGAGATGCCGAGCAGGGTGAGGAACTGGCGTCGGGTGCGGGTGGTCGGGGTGATGGATGCGGCGGGCATGGCGGGTCCTTGTCGGTACGGGGTTACGGGGTGGCGGCGAGGGTCGGAGCGGCGGAGCGCAGGGCGTCGGCGAACTCGTCGACGGCCTGGTAG
>NZ_JZWV01001552.1 GCF_000966975.1 Streptomyces katrae
CTCGTCGACGGCCTGGTAGAGGTCCAGTTCCGCCTCGGGGCGCAGCCGGTCCGGCCCCGCGCCGCGTTCGACGGAGGAGTCCAGGACGAAGCGGCCGGCGGTGACGTGCCGGGCGCCGAGGGCGGCGAGGACCGGGCGCAGGGCGTAGTCGATGGTCAGGACGTGGGCGAGGCTGCCGCCGGTGGCGAGCGGCAGGATGGTCTTGCCGGCGAGGCCGTCCTGCGGGAGCAGGTCCAGGAAGGCCTTGAGCAGCCCGGTGTACGAGGCTTTGTAGACCGGGGTCGCGATGACCAGTCCGTCGGCTCCGGCGACGGCCTCCAGGGCGCGGCGGATCTCCGGCTCCCCGCGGCGGGCCGACAGCAGGTCGGCGGCGGGGAGCAGGCGTACGTCGAGGTGGGCGGTCTCGAACCCCGCGTGTTCGAGTCGGCGCAGCACGTGCTCGGCGACGACGACGGTACGGGAGTGGGCGGAGGGGCTGCCGGTGAGGGCGAGCAGCTTGGGCACGGGGGCTCCTGTGGTGGTCCGGGTCAGGCGGAGGCGGAGGCGCCGGAGGCGATGCCGAAGGCGGGGTCCGGGACGGTGTCGGGGCTGATCAGGCGGGAGGGCACGCCGTCGGGGCCGACCGGGACGTCACCGTCGACGGTGACGCGGCGCAGGGTGCGCTCGTGGTCGTCGGAGTCGTCGACGCCGTAGTGCTGGGTGGCCCGGTTGTCCCAGATGGCGACGTCACCGGCCCGCCACTGCCAGCGGACGGTGTTCTCGGGGCTCTCGATGTGGGCCTGGAAGAGGTCGACGAGGGCGCGGGAGTCCCGGCCGGTCAGCCCGGCGATGCGCTGGACGAAGTTGCCGAGGAGCAGAGTGCGTTCGCCGGTCTCGGGGTGGACGCGGACCACGGGGTGCTCGGTGAGGAAGGTGGTGGAGGTGAACACCTCGCGGTACTGCGCGAGGGCCTCGGGGAGGGCGTCGGGCTTGAGGGCGGCGTAGTCGTACTCGTTGGAGTGAACGGCGCGCAGCCCGTCGGCGAGGGCCCGGAGCGGGGCGGGGAGGTGGGCGTAGGCGGTGGCGGTGTTGGCCCAGAGGGTGTTGCCGCCGTACGGGGGGATGGTGACGGCGCGGAGGATGGAGAAGGCGGGGTAGGCGGGGACGAAGGTGACGTCGGTGTGCCACTGGTTGGCGCGGGCCCCGTGGTGGGAGTCGATGCCGAGGGCGTAACGGCCGTCCGCGGAGGGGACGGTGGGGTGTGCGACGGGCGTCCCCAGCAGCCGGGCGAAGGCCTCGTGACCGGCCTCGTCGAGGTGCTCCTGCCCTCGGAAGAAGACGACCTTGTGGGCGAGGAGGGCGGCGCGGATCTCGGCGACGGCGGCGGCGTCGAGGTCGCCGCCGAGGCGGACGCCGCCGATCTCGGCGCCGATGCGGCCGCCGAGGCGGGTGACGGTGGTGGAGGTGACGGTGGTCATGGGAACTCCTCGTGAATGGGTACGACGC
>NZ_JZWV01001553.1 GCF_000966975.1 Streptomyces katrae
GTCCTGGGGTCAGGCCACCTTCACGCGCAGGACGTAGACCGGCCTGGCCGATCCGACGTGCGGGCTGCGGGCCGGGCGCGTCGACGTCGCCCTGACCTGCGGGCCGTTCGACCGGACCGGCCTGACGGTGCGTGAGCTCCGCGACGATCCCGTGGGGCGCTCCGGCGCGCGAACGATCCGCTGGCCGGGAGGGAGCGCCTGGAGCTCGCCGACCTGGCCGGCCGGCGCTGGTTCCGCTTCCCCCCCGGGCACCGATCCGCTCTGGCAGGCCTACTGGCACGGCGGCGAGCCCCGTGAGGGCCCGGTCGTCCGCGCGGTACAGGAGTGCCTCCAGGCCGTCCGCTGGAACGCCACCCTCGGCCTCGCCCCGCTCGGCCACGCCCCGACCGAGGGACTGTACCGCTCGCCGACATGGCTCCGAGCCGCGTGGTGGTGGCCTGGCCGGAGGGCGACGCGAACCCGCTGGTGGCGGCGTTCGTCCGGATCGCCGTGGCGGCGTACCGCGGTTGAGGACTACTCGCGGGCGGCCTCGTCGGCAGGCCGCCCGTCAGGCCAGAGCCCGGTTGCACCCTCCCTGACGATGCAGCAGGCTGGTTATCGGGCTTGAGGACACCGTCGGCGCACACGGCCGGACATCCAAGCCAGGCAGGTGATATCCGTGGCCCTTACCATCAACGCAGTGACCATCGACAACGAAGATGACATCAACGCCGTTTACCGGTACGACGGGTTCGGAACGTCGTGGACTCAAATCCAAGGACCTGTCACGGTCACCGGCACTTTCGGCGGCGGGTGGGGCCTCCTCATCGGGAGTGCGGACGGAGACACAGCCGACCAGGAATTCAGCTACAACGGAAACCCCTTCGACTGGCAATTCATCAGTGCGCCCGCAGCATCCTTCACAGTGACCGACGACACCGTGTACAAGAAGTCCGCCGACGGGAACGCCGTGCTGCAGTTCGACGGCTTCGACGACGACGCGAGGCCGCTCTGGAGTCAGATCGGCAATTCGGTCTTCGAGATCGTCGGCGGCCGATTCGGCCTGATGGCCCAGATGCCAAACTCCATCGACGGTCACGCATTCCTCTACTCCGGAACTCCGGGCGAATGGCAGCATATCGGAGACAAGGGCGGCGCGTACGCCGTCTCGTCCGATACCGTCTACAGAACCGAACCCCACGGCCGTACCGTATTCGAATACGACGGTGTCGGAACTTCCTGGACCGACGTGGGAAGCCCGCCAGGCGGTACCACAAACATCCAGGCCGGCGGATTCGGACTCATCGGCAGTTCCTTCGACGCCCATGGACTATTCCGATACCGAGGTAGCCCCGGTAGTTGGGAACGCATAGGCGACTTCACCATCTCATACGCGGTAACCGATGACACCGTGTATAGAGTGGGCGCAAACGGAACCGTTTTCCAGTATGACGGCTCCGGAATGTCCTGGACGTCGATCGGTCGCCCGGATCGCGTCTTCAAACTCGTGGCCGCCGGAGAATAGAGTCTCAGCGGACCCCGTCGCCCTCCGGCCCGATGTCCTTGAGGCCGGACGGGGTTGCGTCCGGGGTGAACGCGTGGTGGAAGGTAAAGGCGTGCGGCGCGGGGCCTTGGGCGTGGAGGCGTTCCAGGCCGCGGACCCTCCAGCACGTGGCTGGGGTGTCCCGTCCTCTCGAACCCCAGTCGTAGCGCCTATTCAGCGCCTCGCGGGGCTGGCCTCTGGTCGAGGAGGGCGCGTTCCACTGCGGGGCCGCCGGCCCGGACCTGGGCGCCGTCCGCCTGCCACAGGCCTACCAGGATCTCCCAGGCCCAGTCGGCGAGTTCGCCCGTGCGGCGGCCGGGAGCGGTTTTGAGCGCCGCCCGGACAGCGGCCCGGCCGGTCCTGGTCATCTTCGCCCGTACGGCCCGGCCGCGACCGCGCGGAACCTCGTCCTGCTCGATGAGGTCGGCACGGGCGAGCGCGGCCAGGGTGGATCCGACACCCAGGTCCCGGACGTCCAGTTTCGCGAGGGCCCGCTGGACGCTGGCGAGGCGCGTTCCGGGGGTGACCACGTCGATCCACCTCCACTCGGACGCCGGCGTCCGGTCGTCCATCGTGCGTCCCGACGTCCAGTCGGCCGAGCGTTG
>NZ_JZWV01001554.1 GCF_000966975.1 Streptomyces katrae
CGGCCGCGAGGCCCGCGACGGCGAGGGCGCCGGCGAGCACGGCCGCGAGCCGGCTGCGGGCCGGGGTGCGGGAGTGCGGGGGGACGTGCCGGGTGCGGGGGTGGCCGTGCCTCGTGGTCGGTCTCGTCGTGCTCGGCGGACGCTTCTGACTCATGGGGCAGCTCCTCGTGCGGTCCGGATGGCGGACTACCGCTTTGGCATGCACCCGGAAAGATAGCGAGCGCGGCCGCGTTGGTGAAGGAACTTGCTCGAAATGGCGCTTGAACGCGCAGGTTTGCGCAGGGCGGGGGATGTGCGGGCCCTGTCCGGGAA
>NZ_JZWV01001555.1 GCF_000966975.1 Streptomyces katrae
GGGCCCTGTCCGGGAAACGGCGTTTACGCCGAACCCGGACAGGGCAGGGGGCGGGCCGGTCAGCCGGCGGTGACGCGGATCTTGGACTGGCCGTGGCCGAGGGTCTCCCAGTCGTCCATGAACCGGGCCTTCAGCCCGTGCCGGGCCGCGAGCGCGACGAGGGTCTCGGTGCGGTAGTAGAAGTCCTCGCGCAGCACCTGGTGTTCGGTGCCCTCGGTGCGGTCGAAGGTGAAGTCGAACCAGCCTCCGGGCGCGAGTACGCGCTCCACGTGGGCGAGGCATTCGTCGATGATCCCGATCGGAGAGTGGGAGAACACGCTGTGCGCGTGGACCACGTCGAAGTGGCGGTCGGGCAGGAAGTCCAGGGTGAGGTCCCGGGTGATCGTGAGGTACGGGACCTTGTCCTGGAGTCCCCGGCCGGCGAGGGTCCGCTTGGCGGCTATGAGGATGTCCGGCGAGATGTCGATGCCGTAGTAGTGGCCCGCGTCGAGGTGTTCGATGAACCGCCAGCCCGCGCGGAGGTTGCCGCAGCCGATGTCGAGCATGCGGTGGCGCGGGGCGAGGCCGTGGCCGGTGAGGTAGTCGAACTGCATCTTGCCCAGGGCCAGCCAGCGGTCGTGGGTCCGGCTGCCGACGGCGGCCTCCGGGTTGCGGCCGGTGTCGGAGGCCATGACGGCCCGGTAGTAGTCCACGTGGTCGGGGTGCTTGAAGCTCAGCCAGCGGTCGCGCGCGGCGCGGCGTACGTACGGGGCGATGCGGGCCGGGTTGCTCAGTGCGTAGCGGACCTTGTGGCCGACGCTGGCGCGGTCGGCGGTGAGGTTCTTCCTGGTGGCCATGAGGGGTCCCCTGGGGTGCTTGCGTGCGGGTGCGGGTGCGTGCGTCTGCGTGCGGGTGCGGGTGCGGGTCGTGCGCGTACGTACGTGCGTACGGTGGGTGCGGCGCCGGGGTGCCGGTCAGGCGGTGCGGCGGCGCAGGACGAGCAGGGTCAGGGCGACGAGTGCGGCGGCGGCCCCGAGGTAGAGGGCGGCGTCGATCCACTGGAAGGTCCAGAAGTCACCGCTGGGATAGACCTTGTGGTAGCGGGCGACGAACCCGTGTTCCGCCATGCACTGGCGGAGTTCCTCCCCGGAGGTCTGGCAGACGGTGCTGATGGAGTGCTCGCGGCCGTCGGGGGTGAGGTAGCCGAACTCGCCCGTGGACCAGGCGCTCCCGACCGGCCGCTTGGGGGTCATGCCGGGGGTGATCCGGGTCTCCGGGTCGATCCAGCTCCTGCGGAAGTACGCGGTGAACACCATGGCCGTGCCGATCGCCGCGAGCGCCGCGCCCATGGCGGGAAGCACCCGGGGTACCAGCAGGCCCGCCAGGGTCCCGGCGGCCAGGCCGAACAGGGCGCAGGCGACGGGGGCGGGGCCGGTGGCGTTGTAGACGGGGGCGTCGTGCCAGTACAGGCCGTCGAGGGTGTTGGCGACGGGCAGCCACCACCAGGCCACGAGGGCGGCGACCACCGCCGAGGCGAGGACGGCGAAGAGCGCGGCGAGTCCGAAGCGGGCCGCGAACCAGCGGCGGGGGCCGATGCCCTGGGTGAGGGCCAGTTTGAACGTGCCGGTCTCCAGTTCGCGGCCGATCAGCGGGGCTCCCCAGAACACGCCGATGACGGCGGGGAGGAGGAGGCCGGCGGTGCCCAGGACACGGATCGCGGTGGTGTTGCCGTCCAGGATCTGGAAGGTGGCGAGGCTTTCGCAGCCGCCGTTCCAGCCGGGGCAGGGGGTCCAGCCGTACTGGTCGATCAGCCTCGTCATCTCGGAGCGCCGGTAGGCGACCCAGGCGGCGCAGGCCGCCAGCAGGGCCGCGCCGGTGAGGATCATCGCCCGCTGCTGGCGCCAGGCCAGCCAGAGCACGCCCTTCACGCGGCGGCCTCCTTCCCGGGTGCTTGGGGGGCGGGGTCCGGGGAGCGCAGGTGTGCGAGCAACAGGGTTTCCAGGGAGGGGGTTTCGGTGATCCAGCGCTCGTCCGTGCCCGGGGGCACGGCGACGCCGGTCGGGCCGTTCGGGTCGTTCGGGTCGGTGGAGGGGTTGGGATCCGTCCGGCCGTTGCGGACGAGGGCGGTGACCTGGCGGCCG
>NZ_JZWV01001556.1 GCF_000966975.1 Streptomyces katrae
GTGCACGACGGTGCCGCGGTCGAAGTCGCGGGGCAGCCCGTCGGGTTCCATGGGGTCGGCGCGGCCGGTGAGCCAGGTGTGCGTGTCGCGCAGTTCCTGGGTGTCACCGGCCAGGCGGACGGTGCCGTCGGCGAGGAGCAGTACGTGGTCGCAGGCGTCCTCCAGTTCGGCCAGCACGTGCGAGGACATCACGATGCTCGTGCCGCGCTCGGCCGCCTCGGCCATCAGCAGGCCCATGACCTCGTGACGGGCGAGCGGGTCGAGGTCGGCGAGCGGCTCGTCGAGGAGCATCAGGTCGGCGCGCTTGCCGAGGACGAGGGCGAGGGCCACTCGGGTGCGGCTGCCGCCGGAGAGCGAGCCGACGCGGGCGTGGAAGGGGATGTCCCCGCCGCGTACGAGGCGTTCGGCGGCGGCCTGGTCCCACTGGCCGGGGTTCAGCTCACGGCCGAGGCGGAGGGTTTCGGCGACGGTGAAACGGGCGTGGAGCGGCTTGTCCTGGCCCAGGAAGGCGGTGCGGCGGCGGGCCTCGGCGGTGCCGGGGGCGTGGCCGAAGACCCGTATCCGCCCGCTGGTGGGGCGCAGCAGGCCGGCCGCGAGCTGGAGCAAGGTGCTCTTGCCGGCGCCGTTCGGGCCGACGAGGGCGGTGACGCGGCCCGGGGGCAGCTCGACGTCACAGCCCCGCAGTGCGCGCCGGCCCGGGAACTCCCGGCCGAGCCGGGTCGCGCTCAAGGCGGGGGGCTCGCCTGGTATGTGGTCCGGCTCGTGGTCCGGCGCAGGGTGCGGGTCGTTCACGCCGTGTCCTCTCTCGACGGTCCGGGCTCGGGCCCGGAGCGGTTGAAGCTTTCTTCGACGACGGCCGCGATGAGCGCCGTGATGTCCTCGCGGCCCAGGCCGGCCTCGCGGGCGCGGGCCGTCCAGTCGGCGAGAGCGGTGCGCAGGGGCGAGTCCGCGGCCGCCTGGGGGTGGGAGAGCGAGCGCCGCACGAACGTGCCCGCGCCGGGGCGGGGTTCCACGAGGCCCTCGCGTTCGAGTTCCCGGTACGCCTTGAGGACGGTGTTGGGGTTGATCGCGGTGGCCGCGACCACCTCACGGGCCGTCGGCAGCCGGTCCCCCGGCTCCAGGACGCCCAGGCGCAGGGCCTGTTTGACCTGGGTGACGAGTTGCAGATAGGTGGCGACGCCGCTGCGCCGGTCCACACGGAACTCCATGATCTCCTTCCTGCACTATTCCACTAAGGTGTTAGTGGAATAGTGCAGACGAGGTGAGTGATCGTCAAACCGGGGGTGGTGCACGGCGGCGGAGTATGACCGAACGGTCACAGCCCGTCGGGCACGGAACGCGGGGGCCGCGCGGAACATCTAGGTGATCAGCGGGCCGGAGACGGCCATGCCGACATGACGGCGAGACCGGCGCGGCCGGGTGTGAA
>NZ_JZWV01001557.1 GCF_000966975.1 Streptomyces katrae
CGGGTGTGAACAGCAAGGTGGGCGTGGATGAAGGCGGAAACGGTGGCGGGCGACGGCGAGACCCTTGCCCTGACCGGGCGCGAAGGGGCCGACGCGGAGGCCCGTTCCCTGGCCGGGCGGGAGCCGGGGCCCGCCGGTGCGGAGCCGGAGCCGGGTACCGGCACGGAGGGCGCGCCGGTCGCCGCCGCGGGAACGCCCGCGTACGGGGAGGGGGACACCGCCGCCCGGGAGGCCTCGGACGGCACCGACAGGCTTGCCCCGGCCGGGCAGGAGCCGGCCGGCATCGACGAGCCCGCCACCGAACGGAAGTCCGACGCAGCGGAGCCGGAGCCGGAGGCCGGTA
>NZ_JZWV01001558.1 GCF_000966975.1 Streptomyces katrae
GCTACTGGCTCGAAACCCGGCCCGCCGCCGGTGACCTCGCCAGTGCCGGCCTGGGCTCCGCCGGGCACCCGCTCCTCGGCGCCGCCGTCGCCCTCGCCGACGGCGACGGCCTGGTCCTCACCGGCAGGCTCTCCCTCTCGGCCCAGCCCTGGCTGGCCCAGCACCTGGTCATGGGAGCGGCCCTGCTCCCCGGAACGGCCCTGGTGGACCTCGCGATCCGGGCCGCCGACGAGGCCGGCTGCGACCGGGTCGAGGAGCTCACCCTCCAGGCCCCCCTGGTCCTGCCCGCCCAGGGCGCCGTACAGATCCAGGTCACGGTGGGCGGCCCCGACGGGAACGGCCACCGGAGCGTCAGCGTCCACTCCCGGCCGGACGGGACCGGCTCCGACACACCCTGGTCGGCCCACGCCGCCGGCGTGCTCGCCCCGCCGGCCGGCGCCGCGCCCGCCGACGAGCTGTCGCAGTGGCCGCCGGCCGACGCCGAGGCCCTCCCCCTGGACGGCTACTACGAGCGCCTGGCCGAACTCGGCTTCGGGTACGGACCGCTCTTCCAGGGGCTCCGGTCCCTGTGGCGGCGTGGCGACGAGGTGTTCGCGGAGGTCTCCCTCCCGCAGGACACCGAGGCCGGGGGCTTCGGCGTCCACCCGGCGCTGCTGGACTCCGCCCTGCACGCCGTCGGCCTGGGCGGGCTCCTGCCCGACACCGGCCGGGGACGCATCCCCTTCGCCTGGAACGGCGTACGGCTGGAGGCGACCGGCGCCACCGCCCTGCGGGTCCGGCTGACCTCGCCCGCCCCGGACACGGTGTCCCTGACCGCCGCCGACGGCACCGGCCGGGCGGTCGTCACCGTCGGCTCCCTCGTCCTGCGGACCGTGACGGCCGATCAGCTGCCCGCCGCCGTAGGCGTCGACCACCCGGACGCGCTGTACCGCCTGGACTGGCCGGTCCTGCCGCTCGGCGACGGGGACACCCCCCAGGACACCACCGGCCCCCTGACCCGGGTCGAGGACCTCACGGGCCTGCGCGCGCTCCTCGACGGCCTCGGCGACGCCGGCCTGCCCGCGGACACCGTGCTGGTCCCCGCCCCGCGCGGCTCCCGCACCACAACGGAAGCGGAGCAGGTCCACACGGTGACCCGGGAGGGCCTCGCACTCCTGCGGACCTGGCTCGGCGACGACCGGACCACGGACTCGCGGCTGGTATCGCGGCTGGTGCTGCTGACCCGGGGAGCCGTCGCCCCCGAACCCGGGACCACCGTCACCGACCCGGCCCAGAGCGCCCTGTGGGGACTGGTCCGCTCCGCACAGTCGGAGAACCCCGGCCGCCTGGTCCTCGCCGACCTGACACCCGCTCCCGCTCCCGCTTCCGCAGCCGCTGATGCCGACGCCGACGCCGATGCCGACGCCGACGCGGAGGAACGGCTGC
>NZ_JZWV01001559.1 GCF_000966975.1 Streptomyces katrae
GAACGGCTGCTGGCCGCCGCGCTGGCCACCGGCGAACCGCAGTTCGCCCTGCGCGGCACCACCGCCCACGTCCCCCGCCTGACCCGCCGGACCACCGCCGACGCGCTCCGCCCCACCCCGGGCACGGCGGGCTGGCGGCTGACCACCGGTGCCACGGGCGCCACCGGTGCCGCCGGAACCCTCGACGCCCTCGCGCTCACCGAGAACCCCGCGGCCACCGCCCCGCTCGGCGAGGGCCAGGTCCGCATCGCCGTACGCGCCGCCGGCGTCAACTTCCGCGACGCCCTCATCGCCCTCGGCATGTACCCCGGCGAGGCCACCCTCGGCAGTGAAGCCGCCGGCACCGTCGTGGAGACCGGGCCGGGGACCGCCGGCCTGGCGGTGGGGGACCGGGTGTTCGGCATGATCCCCGAGTCCTTCGGCCCGCTCGCCGTCGCCGACCACCGGATGGTGGCGCGGATGCCGCGCGACTGGACCTTCGCCGAGGCCGCCTCCGTGCCCATCGTCTTCCTCACCGCCTACTACGCGCTGGTCGACCTGGCCGGCCTGCGGGCCGGGCAGACGCTGCTGGTGCACTCGGCGGCCGGCGGCGTCGGCATGGCCGCCACCCAGCTCGCCCGCCACCTCGGCGCCGAGGTCTACGGCACCGCCGGACCCGGCAAGTGGGCGGCCCTGACGGCCCAGGGGGGCCCGGACGCCGACCACCTCGCCTCCTCCCGCGACCTCCGCTTCGAGGAGCGGTTCCTGACCGCGACCGGGGGCCGCGGCGTGGACGTCGTACTCAACTCCCTCGCCGGGGAGTACGTCGACGCCTCCCTGCGCACCCTCGCCGACGGCGGCCGCTTCCTCGAAATGGGCAAGACCGACGTCCGCGACCCCCGGCAGGTCGCCGAGGAGCACCGGGGCGCCGTCTACACCGCCTTCGACACCATCGAGGCGGGCCCCGACCGGATCGGCGCCATGCTCCAGGAGCTCGTCGCCCTGTTCGAAGCCGGGTCCCTGCGGCCGCTGCCCGTCACCTGCTGGGACGTCCGGCAGGCACCCGCCGCCCTGCGCCACCTCAGCCAGGCCCGGCACATCGGCAAGCTCGTCCTCACCGTCCCCGCCGCACCCGACCCCGAGGGCACCGTCCTCGTCACCGGTGCCACCGGGGCGCTGGGCGGGCTCGTCGCCCGCCACCTGGTCGCCGGACACGGCGCGCGCCACCTGCTGCTCACCAGCAGGCGCGGCGACGCCGCCGACGGGGCCGCGGCGCTGCGCGAGGAACTCCTCGCGGCGGGGGCCACGACCGTCACCCTCGCGGCCTGCGACACCGCCGACCGGGAAGCGCTCGCCGGCCTGCTGGCGGCCGTCCCCGACGACCGGCCGCTGACCGCCGTGATCCACGCCGCGGGCGTACTGGACGACGGACTGGTCACCTCCCTCACCCCCGACCGGCTGGCGGCCGTCCTGCGCCCCAAGGTGGACGCGGCGCTCCACCTGCACGAACTGACCCGCCACACGGACCTGTCCGCCTTCGTGCTGTTCTCCTCGGTCGCCGCGACCCTGGGCAGCGCGGGACAGGGCAACTACGCCGCCGCCAACGCCGCCCTGGACGCCCTCGCCCGGCACCGCCGCGCGGCCGGCCTGCCCGGGCTCTCCCTGGCCTGGGGGCTGTGGGCCGGCAGCAGCACCCTCACCGCCGGCCTCGCCGAGGCCGACCAGCGCCGCATCGGCCGCTCAGGAGTCCTCGCCCTGGAGGCGGACGAGGGCCTCGGCCTCCTCGACCGCGCCCTGGGCTCTGCCGAACCCCTGCTCGTACCCGTCCGCTGGGACCTGCCCGTCCTGCGCGAGCAGGCCCGCGCGGGCACCCTGCCCGCCCTGCTGCGCGACCTGGTCCCCGCCCCCGTACGCCGCGCCGAGGCGGCCGCCGCCGGATCGCCCGACGGGGTCCGCTCCGCGCTGGCGGAGCGGCTGGACACCCTGCCCGAAACGGCCCGGGCCGCCCTGCTGACCGACCTGGTACGGACGCACGCCGCCGCCGTACTCGGCCACGGCCGCCCCGAATCCGTCCAGCCCGGCCAGGCCTTCCGCGAACTCGGCTTCGACTCGCTCACCGCCGTCGAACT
>NZ_JZWV01001560.1 GCF_000966975.1 Streptomyces katrae
GAACTGCGCAACCGCCTCGCCTCCGCCACCGGCGTCAGCCTCCCGGCCGGCCTGGTCTTCGACCACCCCACCCCCGACGCCCTCGCCCGCCACCTCCTGCGCCGGCTGACGGACGCCCCCCGCCCCGGCCCCGCCACCCGCACGGCCACCCCCTCCGGCACGGCCACGGACGAACCCGTCGCCATCGTCGCCATGGGCTGCCGCTACCCCGGCGGCGTACGGTCCCCCGAGGACCTGTGGCGGCTGCTCACCACGGGCACCGACGCCATCGGCGGCTTCCCCGAGGACCGCGGCTGGAACCTCGACCTGCTCTCCGCGAGCGGCGGCACCGCCGGATCCAGCAGCACCCTCCAGGGCGGATTCCTCTACGACGCCGCCGAGTTCGACGCCGCCTTCTTCGGGATCTCCCC
>NZ_JZWV01001561.1 GCF_000966975.1 Streptomyces katrae
GAGGCCCTCGCCATGGACCCCCAGCAGCGACTCCTGCTGGAAACCTCGTGGGAGGTCTTCGAACGCGCCGGCATCGACCCGGCCACCCTGCGCGGCTCCCGGACCGGCGTGTTCACGGGCGTCATGTACCACGACTACGCCTCCTCCCTCCAGACGGTGCCCGAAGGGGTGGAGGGCTTCCTCGGCACCGGCAACTCGGGCAGCGTCATCTCGGGCCGGCTCTCCTACACCTTCGGCCTGGAAGGGCCGGCGGTCACCGTCGACACGGCCTGCTCCTCCTCCCTCGTCGCCCTGCACCTG
>NZ_JZWV01001562.1 GCF_000966975.1 Streptomyces katrae
AGGCCGGGGCGCCGGCCGGGCCGCTGTCACGGGCCAGGGCGCCCACCAGTTCCAGGCGCCCGCCAGGCGCATGAGCGCCGGTACGAGGACGCCCCGCACCAGGGTCGCGTCGAGGAGGACGCCGAGACCGGCGCCGATCCCGAAGAACTGGAGGAGGGAGACCTGCGAGGTGCCGAAGCTCAGCAGGGTGAACGCGAGCAGGGCGCCCGCGGTCGTCACGATGCCGCCGGTGCGGGCGATGCCCGAGACGATCGACGTGGGGTTGTCCTCACCCGCCTCGTGCGCCTCCTTGATGCGCGCGAGCACGAACACCTCGTAGTCCACCGAGAGCCCGAAGACGATGCAGAACAGCAGGACCGGCATCGTCGTGCTGAGCGGGCCGGGGGTGAAGCCCAGCAGACTCCGCAGATGGCCCGACTGGAAGACCCAGACCATCGCACCGAGGAGGGCCGCGAGGCTCAGGGCGTTCAGGGCGATCGCCTTCAGGGGCAGCAGCAGGCTCCGGGTGAAGCCGAGCAGCAGGGCGAAGGTGGTGAGGGCGATCAGGTACAGCGCCAGCGGGAGCCGCGCCCCCACCGTGGCCTTGGCGTCGACCAGCACCGCGCTCGGGCCGCCGACGAGGACGGACGCGCCCGCCGGGGCCGGGGTGGCGCGGACGTCGTGCACGAGCCGCTGGGCGGCGCTCGACCGGGGGTCGGCCAGCGGCACCACGGAGAGCCGCTCCGGGCCGCCGCCGACGGCATCCGCCCCGGCGGGGGCGGACTCCCGGGCGGCCTCCGGGGCGGGGGCGGGAACCGGCTCCGGCAGGCCCTGCCGGAAGCCCACCCCGGACCCGGTCACCCGGGCCACCTGCGGCAGCTGCGACAGCCGCAGGGCGTAGTCGGCCCGTTCCGACGCGGACACCGGGCCGGTCATCACCACCGTGAGCGCGCCCGCTCCCGCCGGGTCGAACTCCTCGCGCACCAGGTCGCCGGTCTGCCGGCTGGACGAGGTCACCGGCAGCGCCCGGTCGTCCGGGGTGGCGAAACCGGCGTGCGCGAACGGCGCGGCGAGCACCAGCAGCAGGCCGATCACCGGCAGCGCCGCCAGCAGCGGCCGCCGTACGACGATCCGTGCGAGCCCCTCCCACAGTCGCGAGCGGGAGCCGCTGCGGGCCCGGCGGCGCCAGGGCACGGGCCAGGCGTTGACCCGCTCGCCGAGCAGTGCCAGCAGCGCCGGCAGCACGGTCATGGCGCTGACCGCCGCGATGGCCACCACGGCGATCCCCGCATACGCGAAGGACCGCAGGAAGTACGGGGGGAAGACCAGCAGCGTCGCCAGGGCGGCGGCGACCGTCGCGGCACTGAAACCGATGGTGTGGCCGGCCGTGCGCACGGTCCGCACGGCGGCCTCGCGCGCGAGGTGTCCGGCGGCGAGCTCCTCGCGGAAGCGGGAGACGACCAGGAGGCCGTAGTCGATGCCCAGCCCCAGGCCGAGCGCGGTGGTGAGGTTCAGCGCGAACACCGAGACGTCGGTGACACCGCCCAGCAGGCTCAGCACGAGCAGCGTCCCGCCGATCGCCAGCACCCCGATCAGCAGGGGCAGCGCCGCGGCCACCACGCTGCCGAACACCAGCACCAGCAGGAGGAGGGTCCCCGGGAGGACGACGGCTTCGGCCCGCTTCAGGTCGGACTCCGAGATGTCCTGGAGCTCGGCGTCGACCACGGCCGCACCGCCGACGTGGACGGCCAGGGCCGCCGGGCCGGGGGCGCCGTCCGGGGTGCCCAGTTCCCGGGCCAGCCGCCGTGCGCGGTCGCCGAGCTGCTCCCCCTCGCCGTCGAGGTGCGCCACCAGCATGGCCGCGTGCCCGTCCCGGCCGCGCAGCTGCGCGGCACCGGGTGCCGCGGACCAGTAGGAGGTCACCCCGCTCACGTTCGGTTCGGCGGCGAGCCGCGAGGCCAGGGCCTCGCCGGCGCTGCGGGCCGGCGGGTCGTCGACGGAGCCGGTGCGGGCCCGTGCGACGAGGACCAGGTTCGGTTCGCCTCCCGCGTGCTCGGCCAGGATCCGGGCGGCGCGGCTGGACTCCGAGTGCGGGTCGTCGTACCCCTGGCTCTTCAGCCGG
>NZ_JZWV01000217.1 GCF_000966975.1 Streptomyces katrae
CGTTTGAGGCGCGGGGTCTGGGGCGGAGCCCCAGGGAACGGGCGAAGGGCGGGTAGGGGACCAGCCCCGCGCAGCGGCACCCGCGCAGCCACCGCTCCCCGGCCGCGCGCCGCGCAGCGGAAGCGCACAATGGCGACATGCGCACGCACCGCGCCGCCGCGTTCGCCGGGGCGGCGATCCTGCTGACCGCCGGGACGGCCACGGCGGCCGGCCCC